>NZ_JARESX010000148.1:0-5592 GCF_046026435.1 Paraburkholderia sp. RL17-381-BIF-C
CGACGGCGCCTGCAAAAAAAGCGCTTTCATGATTGCTCCGGCAACTTGTGTTCTATAGGGAAAATTTCGCGTTGCGCGAGCGAACTGTATGTCATTTCAAAGTCCATCGGATGCTTCAGTGGAATCCGGCGCATTTATACGGAAGGATTGATCGGGTTGCTGGACGGTGCGACCGGCACGCGCGCTCCGCGCCACACGACGTGAGAACCGAACGCTCCCGCAAGCCATTGCAACGCCAGCAACGTATCACGCAGCGGCACGAGTGGCAGATCTCGCCAGAACGAATGTGAATCACGCGCGCCACGCGCGTGGAGCACTATTCGCGCGGCCACGCCTATGGCCGAATTCACCGCCAGCGCCGTTGCTCCCCAGGGATGCGCGCTCGCTAGCTCGCCCGAACGGAAATCTAACGCCAGCCATGCACCGGCCACAATCCATGGTGTGGCAAACGTGATGATGAGCGACGCGAACCCCGGCTGATTCACTGACCGGATCGTACGCAACCAGCGGGTTTCCCTCAGCCACAGGGTCGCGAATGTCGGTTCAATGACGTCCGTAGCGACCATCACAGGTGACAGCACCGTGCGGAGTCCAAGGTTACGGACGTGCTCGGCGAGCCAGTAGTCGTCGGCCAGGCAATCTTTCAGCACGGCGAAGCCGCCGATGCGCTCAAGCGTCGTGCGTCGCAATGCGAGGGTCGCGCCAAAGCCAAACCGGCGGGAGCCAACCGCGTGCGCCACCCGCACAGAAGGCGCAAACCACTCGTTGATGAAGAGCGCGCCCAGGCGAGGCCAGAAGCCACCCACACTCTGCGCGACGTAAAGACACGTCACCACGCCGACTCCGGCATCGGCCAACGGCGCGGAGACAGTACGCAAATAGTCGGAGTTGACTGCGATATCGCTGTCGGCGATCACGATGATGTCGTACTTGGACCGTTCAACCAAGTTGATGAGATTACTCACCTTCAGATTGCAGCCATGCACCCGGGAATCGATTGCGAGTTCAATGTCGCGGTCCGGATACGCAGCCTGCAAACGCCTCACAACTGGAATTGCGGCATCGTCGGGCGAAGACACGCCGAACAGAATCTGGAAGTGGGAATGCGTCTGCTCGCAGAACGTGGCGAGATTCTCGTATAGCCTCGGCTCAGCCCCGCACAAAGGTTTCAATACGCTGACGCCGTCGACCATTGCTCCGTACTGCTGGAATCGGTTTTTGCCCGACCGGCTCGCGCGCAGAAACGGTGTCGCGAGCGCTGCGACGACCGCGTATAGCGTGGCCATGAAGCACAGCACAACCAGTGGCCACCGGAAAGCGGACAGAACGACGTGCATCATTGAACAGTACCCCGTGCTACTTCTCTCGATGACCGGCCCGACCGGCCAACGCGCATCCAATACAGTTGACTACCGGGACGCAACAGCAGTTTTCATCGGATCTCGAGATGGTGGTGTAGGCGAGGCCCATGTTATTGATCTCGCGCAATGCCTTTGCAATTGCGTTATCGAAGCTCTCGCAGCAGACCGGAAATAGTGCTTCCCGGTTAGGCGCGACGGCATATTAAACGCGTCCTCGCTCCCGATATACGCGACAACCTCGAAAACACCTTTACAGAATTAGCCTGTACGACATGCGTGAGCTGTTGCGCTAAACCGAATGCGCTGCTCGGAATACCAAGGGATGACTCGAAACAGAACGGTTCCAAAGCCTCCGATTTACTCACCGTTTCGACAACAGTCTCTTCCTGCGACATCGACGAATACAGGGTAGTCATCCCCATAGAATGGCGATTGCCAGGTGCGGCGCTCCGCCCTGCATATCGATGATGTGATGGCAAATTTCTACGAAAGCGCGCCCCTCTCAAAAGCGCGGTCGATATTTACCCAGCAAAGCTCTCTTGGAGTTTTTATGAAATCAGCAGTCGTTCAGACGATCACATTGTGTGTCGCATCCATCATCTCGGTTTCGGCGCTGGCACAGACCGCAGCGTCCGACGATATAGCGTCGTCCGCGCCCGTGGCTGCACCCCAAGCTGCGCCCCAATCCGGCCCGAAAGCGCGTCGCGCGCAGAATCACCTGGTGCAGAAGAACGTTCGGCACGCGCTGACTGCATCGAAGGGGCTTAACTCGTCGGGAATTTCGATTCTTGCGAAAGACGGTGTGGTGACGCTGGTCGGCAGTGCGCCGGATGACAAGCAGATCGCTCGCGCCGTTACCGTTGCGCAGAGCGTCGCCGGTGTGCAGCGCGTCGACAATAGACTGAAGGTATTCCAACCCGGTAACTAAGCAAGCGCGGCGGCTGGCAGATCATGCGACAGCTGTCTTCAGCCGTTTCCGCCCGCGAGGCGTACGTTTGCGCGCCTCGCCTATCGCCCATTCGCATTCGGCCCCGACCTATGACAAAATAAGCCACGCATAACATCGAGCAGTTGCGCACAACTGTACCGCCCCCTTGAACTCGCTCTCGGCTACCGTCTCAATGTCCTTGGTCAACGGCTTTCTAGCCGGCGCAGACCCCATGGCGATTGAGAGGCTGGCTGAACGATCCGGCATCCCGCATGCATTGCTGCACAGACCGGGAGCGCGCGTTACGCAGGAGCAGTTCTCAACACTCTATCGGTTGCTTGCGGCCGAATATGACGATGAAATGCCTGGCATTTTCAGCCGGCCATTGCGCAATGGCACGCTCAAGTATCTGTGCCTCAGCCTGCTCGACGCTCCTCGGCTGGATGTCGCGATGCATCGGTTCGGGCAGTTCTTCCACCTGATTCTCGACGACTTCACCGTGAAGTCGCAACGCGACGAGTCGCTCTGCAGGATCGAACTCATCGCGAACGAGGCAAACAGGTCTCAGAATGCGCTTGGCCAGGAGCTGATGTTAAAGCTCGTGCACGGTGTGGCGTCCTGGCTAATCGGGCAGAAAATCCCTCTGGTCAAGGTGGAGTTCGATTTCCCGCGGCCATCGCGGGAGACCGACTACCTTTACCTGTTTCCCGGACCGGTGCATTTCGCTTGCACTCAGACCTGCATGTCGTTCGACGCCAGATATCTCGACATGGCCATCCGGCAACACAAGTCCGATCTGAAGAAGTTTCTGGCGCGCGCGCCGGAAGACTGGATCTTCGTGTCGTTCGCCGAACAGATGGTTTGTCACCAGGTTCGCCAATACATTGCGGGTTGCCTGCCCGAGATTCCCACAATCGGAGTCGTCGCACAGGGTCTGCACTACTCAGTGAGAACGCTGTGCCGCCGCCTCTCGATTGAGGGTACGACCTTCCAGGCAATCAAAGACGAACTGCGCCGTGACATTGCTGTCCAGCGTCTCACGCGTTCGGCCGACGCCATCGGCGTGATTGCCTACGAAGTGGGTTTTGACGATCCGACCGCCTTTCACCGCGCGTTCCGCCACTGGACGGGCAGTACGCCGCAGGCCTACCGCAAGATGATTTGAGTGATTTGCGCTCAAGGCTACGCCGAGGGCTTCGCTGCATCGACGAGATGCTTGCCAAATCGCTGCTTCAGAACCAGTTTCTGGAGCTTTCCGGTCGCGGTCAGCGGCATCTCGGGAACGAAAACCACATCATCTGGAATCCACCACTTGGCGACCTTGCCATCGTAAAACGCCAACAATTGCTGCGCGCTCAATGTGCTGCCAGCACGCCTCACCGCAATCAACAGCGGACGCTCGTCCCATTTCGGGTGCTCGCACCCAATGCAAGCCGCTGATTCGATCTCGGGATGAGACATTGCGACATGTTCGAGTTCGATCGATGAAATCCATTCGCCGCCGGATTTGATGACATCCTTGCTTCGATCCGTAATCTGCATATAGCCATCAGAATCGATCGTTGCAACGTCGCCCGTTGAGAACCACCCGTCTTCCAGCGCCGTTTGCTCGACGCCGTAGTAACGATCCAGCACCCAGTGGCCACGCGCCATCAGATCGCCCGCCGATTTACCGTCCCACGGCAACTCCACGCCGCCCGAACCGACGATCTTCAGATCGATGCCGGGCACGGCGCGCCCCTGTTTTGCATCGGTGCACTTCTGCTCCTCAGCGGACTTCTCCTCGTAGCCATGCGACGGCGAGCATACGGTGCCGAGCGGCGACAGTTCCGTCATACCCCACGCATGCACGGCTTTGATGCCAAGCTCGCGCAACGACGAAGCGAGTTGCGGCGGGCACGCCGATCCCCCGACGATCGCGCGCTTGAAGTGCGTGCTGTGCTTGCCCGCACGCCGCATGTAGTCGACGAGGCCAAGCCAGATGGTCGGCACGCCGGCCGAGAAGGTGACGCCTTCCTGTTCGAACAGCGTCCACAGCGACTCGCCGTCGAGCTTCGGCCCGGGGAGCACCAGCTTGGCGCCCACGAGCGGCGCCGAAAACGGCAACCCCCACGCATTGACATGGAACATCGGCACGACGGGCGCAACCGTATCCGTCGCGGACAGACACAGCGTATCCGGCAACGCCGACCCATAGGCCATCAGACTGAGCGAGCGATGGGAATACAGCACGCCTTTCGGATTGCCGGTCGTCCCGGACGTGTAGCACAAAACCGCTGCGCGCTGCTCGTCGAAGCGCGGCCAGTCGAACGACTGAGGCTGACCGGTGATCAACGTTTCATAGCTCTCCAATGGCACGGCGAATGTTTCCGGCAATGCCGACTCGTCGCACAACATGATCCACTTCTCGACAAGCGGACATTGGTGAGCAATCTGCTCGACAAGCGGTGCAAACGACATGTCGAAACAGATGAACCGGTCTTGCGCGTGGTTGACGATATAGGCGATCTGCTCAGCGAAAAGCCGCGGATTGATGGTATGACAAACAGCGCCAATGCCGGATACGCCATAGTACATTTCCATGTGGCGATACCCGTTCCACGCGAGCGTGCCGATCCGGTCGCCAGGTTGGATCCCGTACGCCGTCAGCGCATTCGCGAGCTGCATCGAGCGGATATGGCAGTCGCGATAGGTGTAGCGGTGGATATCACCCTCGACGCGGCGCGACACGATCTCGACCTTACTGGAGTGCCGCGCGGCCTGCTGGAGCAACGACGACAACAATAACGGCGCGTACATCATCTGGCCAAACAGGTCCATGGGCTTGTCTCCGGTAGGGTCTTCACTCGCGATGCTTTGGAAGGTGTCGAACGCCCGGCATGACAAATATGGCCAGTCAGTCCAGTCGCAAACATCGCTGAGGGCAGCGTCAGGCTGCATGTTCAGTCTATTCTAGATTCGCCCGCTTCCCTGAGCATTAGCAAGCTTGGCCGATTCATTGACATAATCGGCCAATCCACTCCCGGCCAAGTCCGCGCTTTGTGCCGACGGAAAAACGGCAGCTTTTGTCAATGAAACGGCAGATTTCGCCATCGGGCGTACGCACGCGAGGCAGTAGGATGGGTCATCCGAGCTGCCGTCCATGCCCGAATTGCGGGTTTCGCATGGCAAGCCTCTCGTTCGCATACCCATATCAAGGAGACGGAGATGTATAGCGCACCCATCAAGGACATGCTGTTCGTGATGAAAGAACTGGCCGGTCTCGAAGACATCGCGATGCTGCCGGGCTTCGAAGACGCGAAT
>NZ_JARESX010000149.1:0-4978 GCF_046026435.1 Paraburkholderia sp. RL17-381-BIF-C
GACCATGCGGCCCGCGATATAGGGCTTGTCCGGGTCGCCTTCGTGATAGTTGATCGTCACTTCATCGCCGATACGGGGGACGAAGATCGAGCCGAACGACTGACCCTGCCATGACGACGACACGCGTATCCAGCAGCTTGCGTTCGCGTCCTTTGGCCGGTCTATGTCCCACAGATAGCTGATCTTTACCCGGCCGTACGCATCGACCCAGGTGGTCTGGTCTTTGGGTCCGACCACCACCGCCGTCTCGGGGTAACAATGCGGCTTCGTCTTCGGCCTGTTCCTGAAGTACCGGTGACGCGGTTGCAGCTCGAAGTTGGTCACACACTGGAACTGGTGTTCGTCCGGCGCTCCGGCGGACCTCGTCGCTCCGCTCGCGTTGTGAATATCAATCGTCGTGGACACGATCAGATACTCGGCGTTCAAGGTCGGCTCGGGGTGGTCCGAGAGGGAAAATGTCCTGCCCGTTTTCAGGCCGAGCAGGTTGCCCCGGCCTCTGAGGCGCGCGCTGCGTGAGTAGAACGCATAGGCGCGCACGCCTGCGAGATAGCTGGCTTCCTCAAGATAACGGTTAGGCTGGCCCGAGAGGCCCATTGAACCGGCAAGTGGCTGCGAGTAGTCGCCCCAGTGGCGTTCTTCCGCCGGATGCCGGTCGTCGTACCCATCGCGATCTTCGTAGACGTAGTGGTCCTCAGCCAGAGCTTGTGGTCCACGGGTGTAGTCGTAATCAACCATGCTCACCTTCGACGTCGTAACGCGACGCGCCGGTTTCAGGCTGGAGATATATTCCTCGTCTATGCGCCCACCACCAGGCGCGTGATAGCGTATCGAGTCGTAGGCGTTCCCGTGAGGCTGATGGAACTGAGGCGCGTCACACAATACGAGCCGTTCGTCATCCTCAAAGTAATACAGTCCCCATTCCCGCCATAAGCGGGTGAGGAAATCAAAGTCGGACTCCCACATCTGACGTACGAAGTCGCGCGTAGGGTAGCCGTCTTCCAGCTTGAACGCGGACACCTTCATTTCATACGCGACCGGATAATCGCGCAGCACGTCGCTGGTGATATCCAGCACGCTTTTATTCTGGAATATGCGGCTGCGCGAACTCTTTGTGGTCAGCCACAATGCGGGACGCACGACAAGGCGGTAGTACAGGTGGCGATCATCTGCGCCGGTCAACTCGGCCTTGCTGATGAATCCCGAAATCTTCCTGACGCCAGCGCCGGCGTTTGCAGTACCACCATAGCTGGCGATCCCGATGACCGATCTTCCCTTGCCGTCGAACTCAATCGAGATTGTCACCTTCTTGCCGAGCAGTTTCTCCAAGACGACCCGACCGCTGGAGTCGAGTTGAGAGACAGCCGGTGAGTAGGTTGTGACCATGTCCAGCGTGTACCTGTACAGCTTGCCTAGTGCCTCCGTGCCCCGTAGTCGCACGGGAAACAGCACCTGTCGGCCGCGCTCGACCGGAAAGGCATCGCAGGAAACTTTCAGCGTGCTCCATTCGGTCGGGCTAAACACGGCTCCTCCTTCCGGTGGCCGGGCACAACTGTCGTCCGCATGACTTCATATGCCTTTTCTCGCTCAAAATTGACTTTTTTATTATCAAAGCGTGGAATTCACACGTCTGTAGGACTGCTGTAAAAATTCGTCAAGGGGGAATATTTTGATAGGTACGCCGCATAAAATCGTCAGTGATTAACGAAGGACTGCCAGGTGCGGATGATCTCCTGAGGTTAATCTGGGCTGTGCGGGCGGCGACATGTCAGCGGCTGTGGGAACCAGAGCGCCGAAAAAAAGCGGCCCGCCCATGTGCGGGCGGGCCGTAGAGAGACGCGACAGGCGGCGAACCGAGGGGACGGTTGGCGGGACCACCTGCGCGCGCATCCCTATTTGACTGCATTGCGCGAATTTCAGGCATCGGACGTTTCCGGTTACCGGATGCGATTGATCCTGTACAGCCGGACACTTTCGCCCGTGCCTGAATGATGGAGCGCGAGCCACAGGTCGAGGTCGTATTCACGTCCTGGGTGGCGCTTTATTACCTTGGCGATAGCGCGCAGACCTGTGCGTCGCGCCGTTTCATTCGGGCCGGGCTTGAACAGGACTTCACCGGACCCAAGCTGCTCGATCTGCCAGGCAAGCGAGCCCGCCACCAGTTCACCGGAACGCGTACCCGACGTACGGCTGCGACGCAAATCTGCTATACCGATCATGGCTCCCCCCTGCATGGCCGGCTGCCGCTCAGTGCCTGGCGGCTGAGGCGTCAGCACCGCCCACCCCTGGGTTGTCGTCCTGGCCGATGCCAATTCCAATGCAGGCGCAGCTTTCCGCAAGCTGGCCCAGAACCCGCTCGATCTGCTCCACATAGCGCTCATGCGCCGGTTCAAGTTGGACGACGACCTTGCCCAGCGCAATGATGGTTCCAAGGACAACCGGGCTTTCCGGGGTCCGCAAGAGTTCCGTGTCGGCGCCGTCCAGCTCCGCGCGAAGATGCGCGAGAATTTCCCTGTAACCCCTGACCATGCCGACTGCCTCACCAAAGCGCCGGGCTTCGTTCAGAAGGCCAGTCAGTTGCGAGCCCGTTATCACGCCCACATTCACGCAATCCTTTCGTACGTCATCGCTCATGGTTACTCCTTCGCGCGTCCGCGCCTGCGGGCATGGGGAGAGTCGTCCAGATTCGCTTCTGGCGCGTCAAGCAATACGGTAATGCTCTGGATTAACAACGCATCAACAGTGGTGCCGTGCTGTGCGGCAAACTGCCTGAGGCGGCCCAGAAGTCGGGCGTCGATAAGCAGGTCAGTCAGTTCGAGTTCCTCGGTCATCGTCTTGCCTCGTTAACAACCCGTCGATGAACATGTTCGCCGCCATGGCCAGAAGGTCGCGCCTCCCTATGCCAAGATTTTCCGCATGCGTATCAATGCGGGAAAGTAAAGCCGCCTCAATGTCTGAATGGTGCGGCTCACCCATCTCTCCATCAACGAACATGGACGCGGCGATGGAGAAAAGCTGGGAGCGATTGATTCCGAGGTGATTTGCGCGGGCGTCGATGCGCCGTAGCAGAGTCCTCTGAACGCTGATGCTGATTTTTTCCGCCCGTTCCCTGGTCGCGACTTCCGTCGCGGGCTCTGGGTTCTGGTCCGTCTGTAGCATCGTCAGTGCCTCCGGTGAGAGAGCCGCACTATAGCAACGCCGGAAGCTGGCTCAGGAACGTCACCGCTTTCATCCTCTGTTCGCCGGTATCAGGTGCTGGCCTGTGCGAAACGAAATTCAGGGGGCGTGGTGCCAGGGATCGCGTGACGCTTGCCGGCCGGCTCGCCTGGCAGGCTCGCTGGTCTGAGCAGTTGCGCCGCCTTGCACCTGAGAATCGGGCACAGCCTTTCAATGGTGCGGCGGCGAAGGAAAATGCTTTGCTCCAGGTGCTTCACATTGCCTGGACTGGTGCCATAGGCATCGGCGAGTTGCGCGATGCTCAGGCCACGATGAAGCCGCCAGGCTGTCAGGGGCGATTTGCCCGAGAGCATATGGCCTAGTACCGCGTCGGGGTAATCGGTGTCGTCCGGTGAACGTGGCTCCAGCTTTCCGGGAACGTCGGGCGCGCAGATGACAGTCAACCAGGGTTGCATGTTGCTGCCGGGCCGGGGCGTTAGCTGCTCGACCGGGCAATCGAAAATCTCTGCGAAGCGCGCCAGCGTCTGGAGTGACGGGCGGGAATAACCGTGTTCGTGCCAGTTGACCGCATCCCGGGTCTTGCCGAACAGGTCGGCGACGTCGTCCTGCGAGAACTGCCGGTAGTCACGCCATGCGCGAAGGAAGTACACACCCTCGCGAACCTGCCGCATGACCTCGTCCGGTGGTGCCATGACAAATTCACGGGCGAATATCACCTGGGTCGTCCTGCGGTGATTGCCCGCGCGTTCCGCCTTGCGCGTTGCAGACTCGCCAGTCCGGTCCGCGGCGCGCGCCGCATCGTCCTGCGGAATCACCGGCACACCGGGATTGTCCCCGGGCGGCCTCGAGCCGGGGCTGGCGGACGCCTCACCTGGCATCAACGAAAGCAGCCGGTCCCACTGGCGGCCGTGCCGGTCACCCGGCGCCATGCGGCCTGTGGCGCGTTCCTCCTGAAGAGTGCCGTGGTTGTCGTTGGACGCTTCGGCGGCCGCCGCCTGTGCCCCCTGCAATGAGCCCCTGAACATGCCGGGGCGCGTGGTCGCTTCGATGGTTGCCGTCTGCGCGCGCCGGGCCGCGATCCAGAATTCTGTCAGCGCGGAAACATGGCGTACGGGATGGTCGCGTTCAGGCGATTGCCCTGGTGGTCGGTCTCGTAACGCACCACCGTCATGTCAAGTCCGTACGACATCGTGCTCTCCCGGGCAGCCGGGCCGTTGTATGGAAAACGAAAGTAGGTAAGCGGGCATACCTTTCTTTCAGACAACATAATCCATACGTTTGATCCAAATCAATTTTTTCTTAAGACAAACTTAAGGTTACAGGTAGTAACAATTTTGTAAGCCTTGGCGCATCGGGTGTTTGAGGTAAGTCAAAGGTCGATTCGGTGTTTGCGAGCATATCGCTCGACCGTTTGAAACGGCGGGTAGGTGCAGATGCCCGCCGGTCTGTTGCGAGCCGGAAGCGCGCACGTCGGGCAGGTCTCGTTAGTGGATAGCGCGACGGGTCCAGCGGGACCGCCCCGAATTCCCGCAAGAATTCCCCTACGGCTCCCCTAACAAATAGGGGAATTTTTCTCCGGTCATCATGAAAACGCTATGAGCCTTACCAGACAAGGGTTTGCGGGAGGGAGGGATTACCCCAAGGTTGCCCCGCACAGGGGCAACGCTAATAGACCACTAAGAAATCAAGGAAAGGCCAAAAAACCAAACAACCCACCAAATTCAAGTCGCCCAAATCCGCAAAGGCACAGCCCCGACCCCATGCACAACCGGCCGCAACTGAAGCCAGCACTGAGTCAAAGCCT
>NZ_JARESX010000150.1:0-4888 GCF_046026435.1 Paraburkholderia sp. RL17-381-BIF-C
CTGTTGCATAAGTTCCGGCTCAAAGTCAAAACCCAGGATCGAAGCTTGAACATGCCGGATCCCACGTAACACGCGTGTCGGCAAAATGATACACCTCTGACAGCCCCCCCCGGGGCGTGGTGAACAACACCAGGCAGGCACGGAATCGCCAGCGGCATAGCCCTTCCGTGTCACTTATCGGTTCTGGTGCAAAAAGCCGGTGCAGCCGAGACGCCCCCAATACGTACGGACACCTTATTTATCGGATAGGACAACATTCCAGATGGCGGGTGCAGCAGTATCCTTGAGTCCGAGAGTGCGGAGATTGAACTGACCCTTGCGGATGCGGTGCATCAGCTCGATGCCTGAAATCATGGTCTTCGCACCCCTGAATCGCTTGAATCCGAGCATCACGTTCGTTCTGGACTTGATGTTTCGGTGGCCCTGTTCGATAACGTTATTCAGATACTTCGAGGAGCGCACATGCACCTCCTCAGACAACAGAGCGTCAGCGATCATCTCGCGCACGGCCCCGGTGCGAGGCGGCATACCCATCGAGCGTGATCGTCTCCGGTGGCTGGCCCTGATGTTTGATGGCCTTGCCGCAAAAGGCTTTGGCCGCGCTCACATCGCGCTTTGTCCTGAGCATGAAGTCGACTGCCTGGCCGAACCGATCTACCGCCCGGTAGAGCTAGAACCACTTGCCACAAATCTTCAGATAGGTCTCGTCAACGCGCCATGACCGCCCTGCCGGTATGGCAAAGCGATTCCAGCGCTTCACGAACTCCGGTGTGAAACGCTTCACCCACCGCATGATCGTGGTGTGCGTCAGCGACAGACCCCTTTCGGCCATCATCTCGACCAGGTCGCGCAGGCTGAGCTTGTAGCGAAGGTACCAACGAACGCACAGAAAATGATCTCCCGATCAAAATGCAGCCCATCGAACAACCCCTCAAGCCCCTTCCCTTTGCTCATCGCCGCCTACCAGATTGATTGGATCGCTACTTTAACCGGTCCAATGAACCAATCTGCACCAGAACCCGCGCCACGGACCTGTTGATCGGGATCGAGTGCGACTGAGCCATTCGGGTGATACAGTTCCGCGCCCCTTCGGGCATAGCGGCGTTCAATTGCAATAGACCCGCTCAGCACAAGCACGCCGCGCCAAGAAGCCGCGTC
This sequence comes from Paraburkholderia sp. RL17-381-BIF-C, assembly GCF_046026435.1. Taxonomy (NCBI): domain Bacteria; kingdom Pseudomonadati; phylum Pseudomonadota; class Betaproteobacteria; order Burkholderiales; family Burkholderiaceae; genus Paraburkholderia; species Paraburkholderia sp. RL17-381-BIF-C. The sequence continues at coordinate 1,159 of NZ_JARESX010000150.1, forward strand.
AACGGCTGATTGCGCCAGAGACTACTTAACCGTATTCATCGTTACGGAAGATACGCGGCACTACTGATTTCCGGAATTGATTTGAAACCAGGTCTTGCGAAGAAGTAACCTTGCATCAGGTTGACGCCATGCGCGACAAAGAAGTCTCGCTCTTCTCTGGTTTCGATGCCCTCCGCGACCACGCGGATGCCGAGATCGTGACATATCGATAGAACGCCACGCACGATGCGCTGACGCACCGAGTCAGTGTCGATACCGCGGAGAAGCCCCATGTCGAGCTTGATGATGTCGGGCTGAAAATCCACGAGGAGCGCGAGTCCCGAATAACCGGCCCCGAAATCATCAATTGCTGTCAGAAAGCCGAATTTCTTGTATGCCCTGAAAATCTCGACCAGGTGATTACGGTCCGTCAGATGTTCGCCCTCGACCGTCTCGAATATGATTCTTTCAATCGGGAAGCAATGCTCCTGCGCAGCATCCAGGGTACTCCTTATGCAGACCTCCGGCCTGTAGACCGCGTTGGGCATGAAATTGATGGAGAGGAATGCGTCAAGACCTAGCGTAGCTGCACGGGCAATAGCAACCCGCCGACAGTGCTGGTCAAACTGATATTTCTTTACGTCCTCGATCTGTGACAGGACCGAATGCGCGGATTCACCGTTTGCACCACGCACCAGCGCCTCGCATGCGAACACGGTCTGAGCGCCCATGTCGACGATTGGCTGAAATGCAAAATCAATGTCCACAGGCAAGGGCGCTGTGTCAGCGCATCCAGAACAGCTGTACGACTGTCCGGCCGCCTTACTGCTATGAATCTTGAAAGAAGTCATCTCTCTCTAACGTCGTCAATATTCGCTGTTTGGGATTTCATCTGTTGCCCCGTCGCCGGGCGGCCGTCACGTTTTGAACCGCGTTGCCGTCTGGGCACATGGAACAAACCGTGTCCGTTTGCTCCGCAACCTCTACACGTACGCAGTTCCGGCCTGCTCTTTTCGCGTCATAGAGTGCGCGGTCGGCGGCAGCCAGCAAGCTTTGAAGCGTCGGATTTGCTTCACTTAGGCTTGCCACACCAAGACTCACTGTTGCTTTCAGTTGTCCGACCGCCGTGTCGATTCGCGCCCGCTCGACCGCAACGCGCAATCGCTCAGCGACCGCGATTGCCTCGCTGGCTGTTGTAGATGGCAGCATCAAAATGAATTCCTCACCGCCAAGCCTCGCGACAGTGTCGGACGTCCGTACCATGCCCATCGCTTCACCAGCAATCCGCTTTAACACTTCGTCGCCCGCCTGATGCCCTGCCGTGTCATTTATACGTTTGAAGTAGTCCGCGTCAAGCATGACGACTGACAACGCACGGCCGTGCCGTTCTGCACGCACGACCTCGGACTCCGCAATCTCAAAGAAGTGAGCGCGGCTCGATACGCCGGTCAGATGGTCGGTCGTAAGCAGACGCGCGAGGTTATCGCTGGTCACCTTCCGCTCCGTCACGTCTCTCAGGACCACCGAATACCCTGATATGTCACCGTCGTCCTCACGGAGTACCGCAATGAGAACTTGCCCCCAATACCGTCTACCGGTCACGGTTTCGCACCAGAGTTCCTCCACATGCCAACCCTCGTCGCGCGTCAGCGCGATGTGCTCGGGAGAACGGTGCAGAGCGATCTCGTCGCGGGCATAAAAACGCGAGAGCGTGTGGCCGACGACATTCGACTCAACAAAGCCCGTCAAGCGTTCAACCGATGGATTCCAGCTTTCGATGCAGCCCTCAGCGTCAAGCGTAAAGTACGCAAAATCGTTGACACTCGTGTGGATTCCGGCGAGCCATGACTCTGTCTGCCGCGCGCTGCGCTCAGCGGCGACCTGTCGGGAAATGTCCGTGAGCACCGTCATCAGCAGATTCGCGCCCACCTTGATGATCGAACAGGCAAGGACGACCGCACCATCCTTGGCCGGTGTCACAAACACCCGGTGGTTTTCACACACAGCGCCCCGCTCACCCTCAAAGCTGGCTACCAGATTGCGAAGCTCTGGAGCGACTGATGCGAGGCTGTCGAATATATTCTCGATACCGCCGTCTTTTACCCGCGGCATGAGAAGCTGCGCGGCAAGCGGGTTCATCATGTCCACGAGGCCCGCAAGGTCGCTGCGAATAATCCCGACCGGGGACAGGTACATGAACGAGAGTAACGCCTCGTACTCGGACTCAATGTCGTTCGTGTCTGGATTCACCGCGCTCAATTTGTGACCCTTCGCTCAATCAGGACAAAACGGATTTCGCAGTCCGGGGCCTTTAGCAGCCTGAGCCGCACCGGGGTCGGGCGCATGCGCAAGGTCAAAACGTAGGGAACGATGTCGTCAAGTACGTCTTCGTCTTCGAAGCGCTGCGCTACCATGAAATTGTTCATGCATAGCGCGACCTCGCCGAAGAAATGTTTTCCTAACACCCGCTGCGGCCTCAATCCGGCATTCCTCGACTCGGTGGCGTTATATATGGTGACAATTGCATCCGACGTAAAGCCGATAAGACCAAAGAGCATCTCATCTAGACGCTCCACAGCCGATTCAACCAGCTCTGGGATCCGCACAGCTTCAAATTCATTATTCACTTTTATTCCATGCTGGTTTCATCACACCGAGTGGACTCGGACTGACCATGTCATCATCCATCCCGTCTCTTAGGATTCCCGCAAAAAGGGCCGCGGTTCGAACCGCGTGGAAATCACCCATATATACTTTAACGACCGCCTACAATAGAACTTTAGTGCGGGAGCTGTAGGGAAGGATGACGAGCGCCGGTCAACCGGCAAAACTTCCGGGCGAAAACGTGAGGGCGCTGGAACGTCAAATCGTTCGTGACGCAATTGGCGAGAAGACACAGGCTTGCGCAGACAACGTTCAGATCGAGGCCGACATCAGCAAAAGTGCCGTCAGACGAAGCGTCCGCCGATCTGCTAGCGATAGAATGAGATCCCTCGCAAGTGTCGCTTGGGCGGACGGGTCATTCATCGACGACTCACACAGTCGGTTCCCACGGCGCGTGAGTTATGGTCGCGACGATGATCATCGGGGATTAGCACGCATTTTGCAGATTTGCCGCGCGTCGTGGTGATCGACGGTCTACGCGAAACGAAGTTGCTGTAACTGTCTGCTGTGGACAGCGTCGCTTTCAACGGGCGGGCGCGGGATGATCGTCATAGCGAGACGTGAGGGTTGAAGAAAACTTGATAGACCTTCTAAGGATATGACTCTACCCTTGGTCCTCTCGCCGCGAGGCACAGGCCCTCTACATCAATACTAAAGCCATGGGGCTTGCCGGATGCCCGAACGGCCCTCACTGCGCAGGCCGCGTTGACGAAACTTCGCTAACTCGGCGTCGGCAAGCGAAGGCCCAGAGGGTCGCCGCCGTACGGCCCGCGACGACGTGAGCAAATTCCCCAATCTGCCTCAAGCGGGCCGTCCGCTCAGTCCGCAGGCACGTGCACGCCGTTCCAGCGCCGAGCCAGCGCCAGCATCAGCGGCATCAGCACGGCCCATCCTGCGCCGATTGCGACGAACGACAGAACCGGATCGGCAAACTGAACCGCGCCAAACGCCGCGCCCGCGCGAAAGGACAACGGGCCGGCCAGCGCGCCCGCTGCGGCCGCTAGCAACAGCCGTCTCTTCAGCCAGCCGAACAGCACGTTCAACTGAACCGCAAACAGCGCCCATAATGCGAGCAGCCACCACGGCG
>NZ_JARESX010000151.1:0-4713 GCF_046026435.1 Paraburkholderia sp. RL17-381-BIF-C
GCTTGCAACGAGCAGGCTTTCCCAGAGCGCTCCGATCAGCACGGCCGCGGCTATCAGCTTAAGCTCAGGCGCCGGCGCGGCAACCCGGGTGGCATGCCACACTACCGCAACCAGTACGAACGCCACGCCGATCCAAGCCAGCCCGCGCCCGGCGCTCATCACGCACACAAACCACCCCACCTGTCCGACGACAAAATAGAGCCACGCATTAGGCGCTGATAGGCGGGCGGCGCTTAAAGCGGGTGGGCGCCGAAGGTTTCGGGATGACATGCGTTGGTGTGAGCGGGTAGTCCGATATCTCTTCTTACGCGTCGAGTCGGCTTTTGGATTCAGATGGCAGGCGCCCCCGCAGGCGCGGCCCCTGTCGGGCCTAACTTAAGGTGAGACTAGTTTCAGGCGGCGGATCGGTTGCGAACGAGCCTTCCATGGCCAAGGAAGCAGCCTTGCCCCGAGGATACGTCAACGACCATCAGATGATGGCTCTACATGAAGTACGACCAAACGGAAGGACCGTCCGCCGTATCCCTACACGCCGGATTCTGCGTCGAAGGCCTATCGGCTTGAGCAGGACTTGCACTTGCCATCGCAGAGGAATGCTCCACGTGAACGCAGACGCCCAGCCGCCCTGCCCCCGATCTTTGAAGCGGAGATCGTTCCGTTGCTGTAGTCCGCTCCGTGCATTTGGGCCGTGGCGATATCGGAGAGGATCCTTTCAGCGGCATCCACACCCGCCGCGCTCCGCGCGCTGTCCGCTTTGAGCAGTGTGTTCGCGCTTGGCGCGCCCTGCGTGGCGCAAAGGGTGATGTTATCTTCCGTCAGGCGCACAACTCCGGTCATCTCGGGTTGTCCGACCTCACTGACATGAGTAGCTCGGCTCCATCCAGCATGGTATTTACGAATTCGAGGTTCGGGAGTGTGCCGATTGGCCAGCTGACAACGAGCCCATCGATGCAGTCGATCGCATCCGATAGATACACGTTGCCGCCCGGAATGTGGAACTCCGTAGTGTCGGTAAGCCACTTTCGTCAGGAGCTGCTGATCGGAAGTTGTGATCGATAAGGTTCTCTGGCCCTAGACCTATCTCACCCAAATAGGAACCGTATCGACGCCGTCTGCTAGTGGCAGCCGCTAGGCCTTCCCGCCTCGTCAAAAGTCGCACGACCTTCTCCGATACGAACACCTGCTGTCCACCCACTGCCGCGAATATCCGACGATAGCCGTAGCGACGGTGATTGACCTCGAAGATACTGCCTTGCCTGCTGGAACCGATTCCGACGCTCGCAGCTGCCTTCCAGGGCCCACCCGCCTCCCCTTCCAGAAACGCTCCCCCTGAAGAGCCCTGCATGCGGGTCTCTCTCTAACGGCTCGCGCACGGCATGAGGCGTCACACCGATCCCGGTTGCGTCTATGCATACACAACCTTCGGTCAAGTAACATCGTCGATTTTGCCCGTTGCCGGGAGAAATGCGCTGAACCGTAGTCCAATCGGTCTCTCTCAAGCGGCCCTTTCATGGATCCCTGATATTGGAACCAAGAACAGCCGCGCACTCCCACGTCAGCACACTTTCAGGTCGTGGCACTCGAAGCCATATACCACCCATTACACGCCACCCTTCGCTCCTTGCACGTTCTCACTCCTGCTTCGCAGCGTTGTTGCTTGCGGTCCACCTACTGCCGCTTCATTGAAGCGCAATGATGGCGGGAAGTCGGAATTTCGGCGTTCCCATTCGCGCTACCCGAGCGCGTCCGGGCTGTCCGCTTCGCACCCTGCCTATTCCCCACGACGCTTCAACCTACACCCAGTTCAAAGGGATGCAGTGGGCCATTTGCCGTCTCGGCCAGAGCCAGCTAGCAGCTTTGGCTCCTCGAGACTAACGAGGTTTCATTCGACTGTTCTCTTGGTTTTGCATGGAGAACTCGGCCTGTCCTCACACCGCACGGCAACTGCTGGTCGCACAGCAGGTCACGGTTTCAGTTTCCGACATTCCGGTTGTTGAACATGCCAAGGCAGAGACGCGCTTTGGCATCCACTACATTTGCCGATTACGTCCGGCGGACTCGGACACGGGTCGTACTTGAACCGGCTTGGAGCTATCGCCGCCGTCATGAGCAGAGCCGGGGATGTATCGCGCAGCCGTCCAGCCAAGCATCTGCGAAGGCGTGAAGCTGTAAGCGTTCTAGAAGTGGAACAAATTCGCCTGTCATCGTGTCAGCTTGGCCGCAGCGCTACGCAGAAAATGGGTCAACATTTCGGGGTCTACCGGTTTAACAAAGTGTTGAGTACATCCCGCTTCACGCGATCGCATAACGTCTCCCGGTGCCCCCAATCCACTGAGTGCGATCAGAATCGCTTGCTCAGTTTCCGGTCCCGCCCTCAGCCGCCGCGCAAGTTCGTATCCGTCGATCCCCGGCAAACCGATATCGAGGATAACGGCATCGGCATGAAAGTCTTGTGCGATAGCAAGGGCGGTCTCACCATCGAAGGCGCATTCGACCTCATGTTCGTCCAGGAGCATCGCCAGCGATTCAGCTGCATCACGATTGTCATCGACCACTAGAACGCGCAGCTTTCTCGCCTGCTCTATGGGGGGCTCCTGCACTATTGTGGTTACGCCGACAGGCGCACTCGTCGTGGGCATCAATACCGTGAAGCGCGATCCCTTCCGCAAACCTTCGCTTGCAGCGCTGACGTGGCCGCCATGCATATCAACGAGGTTCTGGACGACAGACAGCCCGATGCCGAGGCCAGACCGCCACTGTCCGTCTCCCGCGGCAAGCTGGACGTACGGCTCGAACAGGAGGCTAAGTTGCGATATCGGAATGCCAATACCCCTGTCGCTCACGACGATTTCAACCTGATCACCGCGAATGGTGGCGTCAATCGTAATAGCTGTCTGGTTTTCCGAGAACTTGATCGCGTTATCCAGCAGGTTGGAAAAGACCTGAGTGAGCCTTGTGCAGTCCCCGTCCACGAGTACGGGCTCACAGGGCAGATTCACATCGATACGGTCCTGGTGCTCATGCGCGATGGGCAGGTTGATCTCGACTGCGCTCTGTACGGCCTCCCGAATGTCGAACACCGCCCGTCGCAAAATGATTTTTCCGCTACTGATGCGCGATACATCCATCAGATCATCTATCAGACGAGTGAGATGCGCGCACTGGCGCTCAACCGTGACTCGTGCCCATTCGACCTCGGGCGGTAAATCGGCACTGATTTGCTTGAGGATCTGCGCTGCGTTGCGGATCGGTGCGAGGGGATTCCGCAGTTCGTGCGCTAACGTTGCCAGAAACGCGTCCTTGCGACGATCCGCCTCGCGAAGCGACTCTTCGGCGAGCGTGCGGCGTGTGATATCGGCAAGGGTCCCGGTAAACGAGCGGATCGAACCTTCCGACTCTGCGCGGAAGCGACCGTACATCTCAATGACACGCGGAGCACGATCTTCGATACGCAGGATTCGAAAAGTCGCATGGAAGTCTCCCCCGTGTCGCATGGCCTCCGTATATTCCGTGATTAGCGCCTGCGCATCGTCGGGATGAACAAGCTCACGTACAAACGCCATGCACGACAGAGGCCCCAGAGATTGAGGCTGCCCCGTTATTTCATACATTTGTTTGTTTTCCCAGACGCCCTCCCGCGTCACGATATTCCACTCGAAAATACCCAAACCGGCTGCGGATGCAGCCATTCGAAGCCGCTCCTCGCTCCTCTGTTGAGCTGCGAGCGCCCGGTCGCGCTCGTAGATGGTCGCTTCGATCCGCCTGTCCTGTTCGTCGGTGAGTTGCCTGATCGCGGTGTGAATCGTCGCGCTGAAAAGATCGTCGATCAATAGTTGGGCCGCCGATTGAGCACCACTTGATCCGAATACCCCTGCGAAAAATTCGCGAGTGGCATGCTGTACGCAGCGCTGTAACTGATTCAGTTCCCGAAACAGTTCGTCGAGCTGGTACCCGAGCATCCAGCGGTCGCGACCATGCTTCCTCGCGTCAGCGTGCAACCGCCAAAGCGTTCTCTGGTTAGGGGCGCCCCGCAAGACGGCGCAGATTTCCTCAAAGAGCGACGGCAGATGATCTACCAGTTGACCGGTGGTAAGCCGGCCTGCCGGCGTGATGGCTGCGTCGGACCGCACCGAGCGAAGCCAGCGGCGCGTTAAAACGCCCCGAGTCCGTTCCAGATACGCTGCTAACTCAGGGAATAAAGCGAATTGCGACGGCTTCATGATGTCCTGATTAGAGTTGTCTTTGAGAGCCAGAGCGGCAACTTCTCGCCTCGCGAGAAAAGGCCCTAGCTCAGGTAAAAGGGGGCATCGCTGGTCAATCTATCTTTTCCGCTCGACTGCCACTAGAACGCGGACTTTCAAAATCCTATATCCACCGACCGAGCGATCGTACCCGTCGCACGTCGAATACCCGGGGCGTTGGCTATTGCGCTGGTATGCGCGCAAGCTGATCTCCCCAGCGTCGCTCCAGTTCGCGGAAGGCCCCCCAATTTTACGCAAAGAATGCAACATCCCCCCGTATTCGCCCAGTGTGAGCGCGATCGTCTTCGGATGCGAGCCCCTCTGGAAGCGACGTATATCAGACGGCTAGACCACTGTGAGGGATGTTCGGCACACGACAATCCATCGACGGTGCATGGTTGCAAGAGGCGGCTGCCAAGGCTCTCCTCCTTGAAGGCTTGAATCAGCGTCGATGCGGCGGCAGCTTAACCCG
>NZ_JARESX010000152.1:0-4531 GCF_046026435.1 Paraburkholderia sp. RL17-381-BIF-C
AACTGCGCGCACCATTTGCCGGAACGATAGTTGAAAAGCACGTGGCACCTGGCGAGGCAATCGCGGCGGATGCGAACGTTTTCGTTGTCTCCGACCTTTCGTCCGTGTGGGCGGAGATGGCTGTGCCCGCCCAGCGGCTAAACGATGTTCGCGTTGGCCGAGAAGCAACCGTCAGCGCTACGGCATTCGAATCGAAGTCGAGTGGCCCCATCGCATATGTAGGCGCGCTACTGGGAGAACAGACCCGCACAGCGCCGGCGCGTGTTGTGTTGCCGAACCCTGATGGCGTGTGGCGGCCGGGCATGTTCGTCAATGTCTCGGTTGACGCGGGTAAACACGGCGTGCCGGTCGCAGTGGCGAGCGACGCATTGCAGGACATCGACGGTACACAGGCAATCTTTGTGCAGTCCCCTAAGGGGTTCGTTGCTCAAGCCATCGAGACCGGGCGTCGTGATGACGACGTGGTCGAAGTTGTCAAAGGGCTTAAGCCGGGTCAGAAGTATGCCGCTTCCAACAGTTTCGTACTCAAGGCCGAACTCGGGAAAAGCAGTGTCGAGGAAGAGTAAATCCAAAGCCCCAACCCGTCGACGACCTGCAACGGGCAGGTTGCGCACCACTCATCCGGTTTCATAGGACCATCTCAATGTTTGAGAGACTGATTCGCTTCGCGATAGCACACCGCTGGCTCGTCATGCTTGCAGTCGCGGCTGTCGCAGCGTTAGGCATTTACAGCTACCAGAAGCTGCCCATTGATGCCGTTCCTGACATTACCAACATCCAGGTCCAAATTAACACGTCAGCGCCCGGATATTCACCGCTCGAGGCCGAGCAACGCATAACATATCCAATAGAGACCGCAATGGCGGGCCTGCCCAACCTGGAACAGACGCGTTCCATCTCGCGCTACGGTCTGTCCCAGGTCACCGTCATCTTCAAGGACGGGACCGACATCTACTTCGCGCGCCAACTGGTTAATGAGCGGATTCAGGAAGCAAAGGATAAGCTACCTCCGGGCGCCACGCCTGCTATGGGGCCAACTTCCACCGGGCTTGGTGAAATTTACCTGTGGACGGTGGAAGCTGACGCGGCAGCGGCCAAGCCGGATGGGACCCGCTATACGCCCGCAGACCTTCGGGAGCTTCAGGACTGGGTTATCAAGCCACAGCTTCGTAACGTGCCGGGCGTCACCGAGGTGAATTCCATCGGTGGCTTCGTCAAGGAGTTCCGAGTCGCGCCGAACCCGACCAAGCTGATGTCCTACGGACTGACCCTTGCAGATGTGGTGCGTGCCCTCGAGCGTAACAATGACAATGTGGGCGCCGGATATATCGAAAAGCGCGGCGAACAGTACCTGGTGCGCGTGCCTGGTCAGGCACGCTCGGTCGAGGACATCTCAGACGTAGTGCTCACAAACGTCGGCGGTGTACCTGTGCGCATGAGAGATGTTGGGCAAGTCGACATTGGCCGTGAATTACGAACGGGTGCGGCGACTGCGAACGGTGAAGAGGTCGTGCTCGGAACGGCGTTCATGTTGATGGGAGAGAACAGCCGGACCGTTGCAAAGGCTGTCTCCCTCAAAATGGATGACGTCAATCGCACACTGCCTTCGGGGGTGCGCGCGGTTCCCGTCTACGACCGGACCGTCCTGGTTGAAAAGGCCGTGGAGACAGTGAAGAAGAACCTGCTCGAAGGTGCGGTTCTCGTTATCGTCATTCTCTTCCTGTTCCTTGGCAACATCCGGGCGGCGCTGATTACCGCCCTTGTTATCCCATTGTCGATGCTGATGACATTCACCGGCATGGTCAACGCTAAAGTGAGCGCCAACCTGATGAGCCTCGGCGCGCTCGATTTCGGCATCATCGTCGATGGCGCGGTCGTGATTGTTGAAAACTGCGTGAGACGCCTGGCTCACGCGCAGACACTCGCTGGGCGACCCTTGACACGCGAGGAGCGTTTCGCCGAAGTCTTCGGCGCATCCCAAGAAGCCAGACGTGCCCTCATTTTCGGCCAGCTCATCATCATGGTCGTCTATCTCCCCATCTTTGCGCTGACAGGCGTCGAGGGCAAGATGTTCCACCCCATGGCGGTTACCGTGGTGATGGCGCTTGCCGGAGCTATGGTGCTGACGGTCACCTTCATTCCTGCCGCAGTTGCGTTGTTCATCGGTCAGCGCGTCGAAGAAAAGGAAAACTGGCTGATGAGCCGGGCACGACGGCTCTATGAGCCCGCGCTTGGCGCGTTCATGACACGTCCAAAGCGTGTACTGGTTGGCGCAGTCGTGATTGTCACGCTGGCGATGGGGTTGGCAACACGCCTTGGCAGCGAGTTCATTCCGAACTTGAACGAGGGTGACCTCGCCGTCGCCGCGCTACGCATTCCCGGCACGAGTCTCTCCCAGTCGGTGGAAATGCAGAAGTCCATCGAAAAGACACTCAAGCAGCGCTTTCCGGAAATCGACCGTGTTTTCGCACGGACTGGCACGGCGGAAATCGCTGCGGACCCGATGCCGCCGAATCTGTCCGACGGCTACATAATGCTAAAACCGACGGACAATTGGCCCGACCCGGGAAAGTCACGCGACAAGCTAGTAGAAGAAATTGAGGTGGCGCTCGCGGAATTGCCAGGAAACGTATATGAATTTTCTCAGCCAATTCAACTTCGCTTCAATGAGTTGATTTCCGGCGTACGGAGCGACGTTGCAGTTAAAATTTTTGGCGACGATATGGCTGTGCTCAATGGAACCGGCGAGAAGATAGCGGCGGCACTTCAGAAAGTGCCTGGTGCCGCGGAAGTGAAGGTTGAGCAGACCACTGGATTGCCTGTTCTTACCATCAACCTGGACCGCGACAAACTTGCACGGTACGGCGTCACCGTGGGAGACATTCAGGACACTGTAGCAGCCGCGGTCGGCGGACAGAAGGCGGGCACGCTGTTTCAGGGAGACAGGCGATTCGATATTGTGGTCCGGCTGCCTGACGAGCTCCGCTCCGATATTGAGGCCATTAAACGCCTGCCGATTGCGTTACCATTTTCATCGCAGGGCGCTGCGAGCGGGCCAGTGGTCCAGGCACCGAACGTCCCGCTTGCAGAGCTGGCAACGGTTGAGGTTGCCCCAGGCCCCAACCAAATCAGCCGGGAAGACGGCAAGCGGCGTGTGGTCGTCAGTGCGAATGTCCGCGGGCGTGACGTGGGCACGTTCGTCGCGGATGCGCGTGAGCGGATTGAACAGGACGTTCAGGTTCCGTCGGGGTACTGGTTGTCGTGGGGCGGACAGTTTGAGCAGTTGCAGAGCGCCAGTGAGAGATTGAAACTCGTCGTTCCGCTGGCGCTCTTCATGGTATTCGTCCTCCTTTTCATCATGTTCAATAATGTGAAGGACGGCCTGCTGGTGTTCACGGGTATTCCGTTCGCACTGAGTGGCGGGGTGGTTTCGTTATGGATGAGAGGGATTCCTTTGTCCATCACGGCTGCCGTTGGGTTCATCGCACTCTCAGGCGTCGCGGTTTTGAATGGCCTCGTCATGATTTCCTTCATCAGGAACCTGCGCGAGGAAGGCGTGGAACTGGACGCTGCTGTTCGCGACGGCGCGCTGACGCGGCTCAGGCCGGTGTTGATGACAGCGCTGGTTGCGTCACTCGGCTTTCTGCCGATGGCATTCGCGACAGGCACGGGCTCTGAAGTGCAGCGTCCGCTCGCAACAGTTGTAATCGGTGGCATCCTGTCCTCGACCGCGCTGACACTGCTGGTCCTTCCCGTTCTGTATCGCGTCGTCCATTCAGCGTCGTTGCGTTCCGTTGTCATGGCGCGGTTGGTGAAACGGGCGCCAGGTCGGGTACTGCGCTGGTTCGGCATTCTTTCGAGGTAGTGTTCAATGCGTATTCTTTTAGTGGAAGATGAGCCGAAGACCGGCACTTATCTTCGTAGGGGCCTGGCGGAAGCCGGATACGCCGTCGATTGGGTCGAAGACGGCGTCACCGGCCAGCATCAGGCCGAGGCTGAGGACTATGACCTCCTCATACTCGACGTGATGCTGCCGCGGCAGGACGGATGGACACTGCTGCAAAATCTTCGGCGTACGAGGTCAACTCCCGTGCTGTTTTTGACAGCGCGTGACGATGTCGGAGACCGAGTAAAAGGGCTGGAACTCGGGGCAGATGACTACCTTGCGAAGCCGTTTGATTTCGTCGAACTGGTCGCCCGCGTAAGGTCCATACTCCGTCGCGGAAAGCCCCGCGACTCGACGATGCTTAAAATCGCGGACCTTGAACTCGACCTGACGCGGCGTAAAGCCACGCGTCAGGGCGACACCGTTCTTTTGACCGCAAAAGAGTTCACATTGCTATGGCTTCTGATGCGAAAAGAGGGAGAGATTCTGCCTCGTGCGACCATCGCTTCTCAGGTCTGGGACATGAATTTCAACAGCGATACCAATGTTGTGGATTCGGCCATCAGGCGCCTCCGTTCCAAGGTTGACGATGCATACGAGCCCAAGCTTATCCACACCGTAAGAGGAATGGGTTACGTACTGGAA
>NZ_JARESX010000153.1:0-4189 GCF_046026435.1 Paraburkholderia sp. RL17-381-BIF-C
CCCGGCGTGGCGCCGGACTTCGCGTACAGCGAGAAGCAGTCGTCTGCATTTGCGCTGAACGCAAGTATCAGCAACACGAACGCAGCCATCAGGCGGCCCGAAAATCCGGCCGCCTCCCCGTACAGTCTTTGTCTTTTCATTTTTATCCCTATTGGCTTGCTTTGTACTTGTTTGACGCACAAGCAACCTATAGGGACCAAGATGACCAGAAAATCCGACAACTCTTAAAATTACGCGCGACTTGCGTTCACACAAACCCAGACCAGGGAATGCCAACGCAAGCTGTAGGAACCCACAACAAAAATTGTCAGATATCGTTGAGCCAAAGCTTAAAGAATGGCGAACCCAAGGCATCCGATTCAGCCATATTCCCCGAGGCAACGAAGAAAAAATTTTTGGAGCACCGAGGACGATTACGACGTTTTGATAGATGCAGAACTGGCGCACCGCCTTCACTTCAGCAAATAAGCTCGGCATTCTCGCCGTAGAGATCAAGCGCAGATATCAAACTCCAGTGGTGCGCCCGCAGGAAGCGGTCTATAGGAGTGTGTTCGTGCTGTGGTCGAGCGTTCCCGCTGCGAGGGCCGCGCACGGCTCGGTTGATCTTGCGACGAGCGCCACGCGCGACCATGCACCAAGTGGCATTTCGCGCGACTCGCCATCGAACCGGTAGCGGGAGTGGACACTGGTTCCCTTCGCACCAGTATGAACGTGGCCGGGGAAGCGGGTGCCGTCGTCCGAGTGCGGCCATGATCGAAGACCTTGTGCATCGCACGACACTTTATCCACAGTTTGTGTTGACAGACCTGTTGATAACATCCGGAGATACCAGCTAAGTCCTTGGCCGCGCACCACATTCTGCCGCCGACGCGTTTAGCGACGCCGCGCGCTCACCCAAGGGTGAGCGCAGCGACGCGCGCATTGCCGCAGCCCGTAACCGAACTGCATCAATAAACACTCGCCTCACCCGCCGGCCGGTTCTTGAACCGCTTATGCACCCAATAATATTGATCAGGAATCCGCCTCACCTGCGTCTCGAGAAACGCGGTGATACGCCGCGCGTCGACTGACACATCGTCGGACGGAAAATCGCTCAGCGCTTCGAAGATATTCAGCTTGTATCCGCGGTAGTCCGGCAACACCTCCGTGACGAACGGCACCACTCGCGCATTCGCCGCACGCGCCATCCGCGAGACGGAGGTCAGCGTGCAGGCCGGCACGCCGAAGAACGGCACGAACACCGAATCGCGCAAGCCGAAATCCATATCGGCGGCCAGCATTACGGGCTTGCCTTCGCGCAACGTGCGCAACGCGCGCCGCACGCTGTCGCTGCGCGGGATCATCTCGGTGCCGAAACGACCGCGCTGGCGCTTGGCCATCGCGTCGAAAAGAAGGTTCGACATCGGCGTATAGAGCGATGCGACCGGATGCCGTGTCGAATACATCATGCAGCCCGCCTCGATGCCGACGAAATGGAAGCCGACGAAAATCGTCGGCTGACCCGTCATATCCGAGAGATCGATTGCGCTCTCCACCTCGACGAGGCGTGCGAGCGCCTGCGCATTGCCGAACCACTGCGGCCCACGCTCGACATAGCTGCGGATAACGTGACAAAAGTGCGCACGCGCCAGACGTTCGCGCGCCTCGTCGCTCATATCCGGAAAACACAGCTTCAGGTTGGTATGTACGACGCGCCGGCGCGTGCTCGGAATGCGGTAGAGCAACGCGCCGATACCCGTGCCGATTCGTGCGACCACGCTATACGGCAGAAACGCAAACGCGCGCAGCAGACCTGTCATCAGACAGATCAGAATTCGATTTTTCACGAGGCGGGACCCGGTGGATGCTGGATGGCAAACACGCCGCCCGCCGCAACCTCAACATTGCCAACGGACGAAGTGACAGGCGCGCGCGTCATACCGGGTCTCGCGCGGCGCGGAGTTCGAGAATGGACGTCCCGCTCGCGGCGAGACGCAGTGGTGCTGGAGGCCGAAACCGTCTAGGGAATAGGCGTCCTTTAGGACCCTTGATAAATGCACCGCAGGCGTGATTAAAACACACTGCGCCTGCCGCGCACACAATCCGCCGGGTGGGCCACGCGGCAATCCGAGCGAAAGCCGCGCCAGGCGCCGCTTCGCTTCACTTTCAGAATCTTGCGTGCGCGGACTCCGCCGTGCTCATGCGGCCCGCACACCCCTGCTGCGCCCCACTGAACGTCCCCTTGCGGGACATCAGGGCTTGTTGGACTCGAACAAATCCATGATCTGCTTCTTCTCGTTCGACGAAACGCTAGGCGGTGGCACGACCGGCGGCGTCATGCCCGCGGGTCCCACGCCGCCGACCGCGTCGCTCACGCCCGCGGTCGGATTCGCCGAATCGAGACCGATGCTGGCCACGAAGCCATTGCCCGGCGTCATGTCCGTATAGAACAGCTCACCGTCGACCGAAGTCACGCCGTCCGGCTGCGCCGGCTCGCTCTGCGGCACGCCACGCAACGCGCGCTGCATGTACTCCACCCAGATCGGCAAGGCCAGTTGCGCACCGAATTCACGGCTGCCGAGCGTCTTCGGCTGGTCATAACCCATCCACGCTACCGCCACGAGCGATTGCTGATAGCCGGCGAACCAGCCGTCTTTCGCGTCGTTGGTCGTACCGGTCTTGCCCTGCAAGTCCGAACGATGCAGCGCGTTGGTGCCGGCACCCGTGCCGGCCGTCGCCACCGAATGCAGCAGGCTGTTCATGATGTACGCGTTACGCGGTTCGAGCGTACGCGGCGCATCGCGACCGGCTGTGAGCGGTTGCGCTTTGGAGAGCGGCTCGCCGCGCGCGTCCGTCACCTCGTTGATCAGATACGGATTGATCCGGTAGCCACCGTTTGCGAACACCGAATACGCACCCGCCGACTGCAACGGCGTGACGAGTCCCGCACCGAGCGCCATGGGCAGATACGGCGGGGTCTTGTCGGCGTCGAAGCCGAACCGCTGCGTGACGAAGTCTTGCGCGTACTTGGTGCCGATGAACGACAGAATGCGGATCGACACCAGGTTCTTCGACTTCTGCAACGCAAGACGCAACGGCATCGGACCGTCGGGCTGGTCGTCGTCCTTCGGCTCCCACGCGTCGCCGCCCGGCGTGCTCGACGGGAAATAGAGCGGCGCGTCGTTGATGATCGTGGCCGGTCCGAGACCCTTGTCGAGCGCCGCCGAATAGATGAACGGCTTGAAGCTCGAACCCGGCTGACGCCACGCCTGCGTGACGTGGTTGAACTTGTTCTTGTTGAAGTCGAAGCCGCCCACCAGCGCGCGAATCGCGCCGTCCTGCGGCGTGAGCGACACCAGCGCGCCCTCCACTTGCGGCAGTTGCGTGATCTGCCAGTTGCCCTTGTCGTCGGCGAGCACGCGCACGATCGAGCCGACCTTGATCTTCGTGGCGGCCGTGGCGCGCGTGCTCAATGCGCCGGCGACGAAACGCAGACCGTCGCCGCTGATCGCGAGCTGCGTGCCGTCCACCAGTTGCGCCTTGACCTGCTTCGGATTCACGTCCGTCACCACGGCGGCGATGATCTCGCCGTTATCGGGATGATCGGTGAGCGCGTCGTCGATCGTCTGATCGCGGTCGTCACCCGGCGCGGGCAGTTGCACGAAGCCTTCCGGCCCGCGATAACCATGGCGCCGCTCGTAATCCATCACGCCCTTGCGCACCGCGCGATAGGCGGCGTCCTGGTCGGCGGAGTCGATCGTGGTGGTGACGTTCAGGCCGCGCGTATAGGTTTCGTCCTTGTACTGCGCGTACATCATCTGCCGGACCATTTCGGCGATGTACTCGGCATGCACGCTATATTCGTTGCCCGGATTCTTGGTGTGGATCTCTTCCTTCACCGCCTGGTCGTATTGCTCCTGGCTGATGTATTTCAGCTCGAGCATGCGCCGCAGAATGTACTCCTGACGTATCTTCGCGCGCTTCGGATTGACCACCGGGTTATACGCGGACGGCGCCTTCGGCAAACCGGCCAGCATCGCCGATTCCGCCAGTGTGATGTCTTTCAGATCCTTGCCGAAGTACACGCGCGCGGCAGCGGCAAAACCGTATGCGCGCTCGCCCAGATAAATCTGGTTCATGTACAGCTCGAGTATCTGATCCTTGGTCAGCGCGCGTTCGATCTTGTACGCGAGCAGCATTTCGTAGATCT
>NZ_JARESX010000154.1:0-4026 GCF_046026435.1 Paraburkholderia sp. RL17-381-BIF-C
GCTTGACAGTTTTTTTTAGATAGGTTGTTCTATATACCGTAGCAGCACTGGCAGTTTGATCGGGAATGTTCATCGGGGGCTATCACCATTTTTGTGGCCGGCCGCCTTCAACAGTTCACTATTTCTCCCCCGGAGGGGATCCATGCGCGATTTGCTTTCTCTTACCCAGCAGCTTGTGGACGGCCGTGTCTCCCGTCGCGGCTTCATGAAGACGGCAGCCGCCTACGGCGCCGCGGCCGCGACCCTTGGCGCGGGCGGCTATGCACGTGCCGCGGGCAACGGCGCACTGATCGGGTTCAGCTTTCCCAGCTTCGATGCGTTCCGCTGGCCTCATGACCGCCACTACTTCGAGAAGCGCGCCGACGAGCTCGGGCTGCGCTACATCATCCAGGGCGCCAATGAGGACGTCGCGACCCAGGACTCCCAGGTCGACGCCATGCTCTCCCAGGGCATCAAGGCGCTCGTGATCATTCCGGTGAACGTCGACGCCGGCAAGCAGATCGTCGAGCGTGTGAAGCGCGAAGCCAAGATCCCCATCATTTCGTATAACTATGTTATCCCCTCCACTGCTGTGGACTACTGGGCAGGACGGGACAACTATTTCGTCGGCGAACTGCAGGCCAGACAGGCCCTGAAGGAAGCGAAGAAAGGCAACTGGGTCATCGTCAGCGGACCGGAGGGCATCGATGTGGCACGCCAGAAGACGGAAGGCGCACTCCGGGTGCTCAAGCCATATATCGACTCCGGCGAGATCAAGATCGTGTCGCATCAATGGCACGATGCGTGGAGCCCGGAGGGCGCGCTCAAGCAGGTTGAGGATGCGCTGACGAGCCACAACAACAACATCCAGGCCGTGATCTCCAACGAGGATGGCATGGCGCTCGGCGCGCTGCGGGCATTGGCCGAGCAGAAGCTGGCCGGAAAGGTATGGCTTTGCGGAGAGGACTGCTGGCCCGAGGTGGCCAAGGAGATCGTGGCCGGGCGCATCAACATGAGTGCGTGGACCGACCTCATCCAGATGGGCCGCGTCGCCGCTGATGCGGCCTTCGCGCTCACCCACGGACAGGTACCGCAGAGCAACGACAGCATCACAGTGGGCGGCAGGAAGATCCCCGGAATGCGAATCGGGTCACTCGGCGTGAACAAGGCAACGTTGCCGGACTTCCTCAAACGCACCGACTGGTTGAAGCCGGCAGATATCGGTCTGAAGCAGAGCTGAGCAGATGATGAATATGGAAGCGTCTGTCGCGCCGTCGACCATGAGCGCGCACACAGCCCACGACCTGCTTCAGCTCGACGGCATCACCGTCGAGTTTGGAGCAACTCGCGCCCTCGACAACGTCAGCTTTAACGTATCGGCCGGAGAGGTTGTCGGGCTGATGGGCGCCAATGGCGCCGGCAAGAGCACGCTGGCGAAGGTCATTGTCGGCGAGATCCCGTTCGGCTCCTACCGGGGAACCGTCACCTGCAATGGCAATCCCGCGGAGTTCAGTAATTCGCGCGACGCCCACCGTGCGGGTGTGGCTCTCGTTCACCAGGAGGGCTCCGTTGTCCCCCAGTTGACGATTGGTGAGAACGTGATGCTCACGATCGAGCCTTCCCGGTTCGGTGTCATCGACTGGAAAGACCTGTATGCCCAGGCCGACGCCGCGATGCGCAAACTCGGGCTGGACATCGATACGCGCAAGCCACTCGCCGGGCAAGGTGGCGTGGCGTTGATGGAGCAGGTGGAGATTGCCCGCGCGATCGCGAGCGGTAGTCGCGTGTTCGTCTTCGACGAATCGACCTCGGCGCTAGGCGCCGGCGAGATCGAGGTGCTGCTGCGACGCATGCGCGAACTTGCCGCCCAGGGCGCCGGCATCATCTTCATCTCCCACCGGACCGACGAAATCCTGAAGGTCTGCGACCGCGTCGTGATCCTGCGCGATGGTCGTGTCGCCGTCTCTGCGCCACGGGCACAACTCGATCATGCCTCGATCGTACGCGGCATGCTGGGGAATGGTCGAGGCGACACGGTCGCGTCGGTCGCTCAGGAAGCGCGATCAAGGAAGCAGGGCTCGCTCGTGAGGATCCGCGACTGGAGTGTCTCGAAGTCGCTGGAAAATCCGCGCGACCTCGCCCCGATCAACATTGCGCTGGCGCGCAACGAGATCGTGGCAGTGTATGGCCCGTTAGGCGCGGGGAAAACCGAGTTGCTGCAGTCGCTCTACGGTCTCCTGCCGGAGCTGACCGACGGTGCGCTTGAGCTCGCGGGCGCCGGGTTCCGCCCCCAGAACCCGCGCGATTCCATCCACGCCGGCGTGGCCTACGTCTCGGCCGAGCGACAGCGCGACGGGGTCGTCGCCCATCTCTCCGTGCTGCAGAACATGATGCTGGGATGGCATCGCGGCGCGCCGCGCTGGAAAGGCCCCGTGGTCGACGAACAGAGCGCCGAGGCGCTGTGCCGGGAATACATCCGGGACCTGGCCATCCGCACGCAGGGACCTGCCCAGCCAATATCGAATCTGAGCGGGGGTAACCAGCAGAAGGTCCTGCTCGCGCGCGCCCTGATCAACCAGCCGCGTCTGGTGCTGCTCGATGAACCAACGCGCGGGATCGATCTTGGCGCAAAGCAGGACGTCTACAGGCTCATCCGCAAGGTCGCCGCGACCGGCACTGCCGTGCTCTACGCGACGATGGAGGAATCGGAGGCGCTGGAGCTCTCAGACCGGATCCTGGTACTGCGCGACGGCAGGCAGGTAGCACTGATCGACACGAAAGACACCAACCCGCACGAGCTGCTTGCGCTCGCGGGTGGACTGCAATAAATGGACAAACTGGAACAGCAATGAAATCGAACACAGCTGAAACGAACACCCCCGCGATTGCGGCGCCCTCTCCAGAAGCGAAGGCCGCAGCCCCGAACCGGGCGAGCTCGATCATTTCCGTGGCCCGGTCCGCCGCCGGGTTGCTGGTGGCCGTGGCCCTCGTCTGGATCGCCTTCTCATTCCTCACCGATGGCGTATTCGTCAGCGACCGCAACGTGACCAATCTCATGCGACAGACGGCCATCACGGCGATGGTCGCCCTGGGCATGCTCGTGGTGGTCGCGCAAGGGGAAATCGATCTGTCCGTGGGCTCGTTCATGAGCCTTTGCGTGACCGTCGTCGCCCTGCTCGAGGCAAGCCATCTGGTCAGCCCCTGGGTGACGGTGGCCGCCGCTATCGGCATGGGTGTGCTGGTCGGCGTCTGGAATGGCACCTGGGTGGCCCGGTTCGGTCTGCCGTCATTCGTGGCAACGCTCGGCGGCCTGATGCTGTTTCGCGGCATCGCGCTTGCCTTGTCCGGCGGGCGCACCATCTCGGGCATCTCGGAAGATATCCGCTTCTTCGGCGACGCGTTTCTGAGCGGGCCCGTGCTCTGGGTGTTCCTGGTCATTGCCGCTGTCATTGCGCTCCTGCCGCTGCGCCACCTTAATGACCCGGGCCGGCGCCGCCAGGCACTGGTCCGGGCCGTCCTGGGCTTCGCCAGTGTCGTCCTCCTCTCATGGTCCACGCTCTCCTATCTTGGCCTGCCCATGCCGGTCGCCATCACGCTGGTTGCCGCGGCCATCCTCTCGTGGCTGCTCAGCAATACGGTATGGGGGCGCCATGTGTATGCCGTTGGCGGTAACCGCGCCGCAGCCCGCTCAGCGGGTATCCCGATCACCAGGCATCTGATGACCTCGTTCATCCTCATCGGGGTGCTGACCGGTATCGGCACGCTCATGTTTGTGGGCCGCCTTGGATCGGCACCGCCCGAGTCGGGTCTGTTCCTGGAGCTCAACGCCATCGCGGCAGTCGTTATCGGGGGCGCCAGCCTCTATGGCGGCACCGGCACCGTATCGGGCATCCTGCTCGGCGCGCTGCTCATGCAGAGCCTCTCGAACGGCCTCTCGCTGCTTAACGTCCCGACGGCATACCAGAACATCGTCAGCGGTATCGTCCTTATGCTCGCCGTTTATGTCGATGTCCTGTCCAAGCGTGGAGGCAAGCTATTCGTGCGCCC
>NZ_JARESX010000155.1:0-3732 GCF_046026435.1 Paraburkholderia sp. RL17-381-BIF-C
GGCAACACGCCGGCGGGTCAGAAAGTGCAGCAGGCATGGCGTCAACTGGACGTGGTGCAATGCGGCTACTGCCAGTCCGGGCAGGTGATGTCGGCGGCTTCGCTGCTCGCGAGCAACCCCAATCCTACCGACGCGGACATCGACGCGGCCATGGCCGGCAATATCTGCCGCTGCGGCACATACAACCGCATCCGCGCGGCGATCAAGCAAGCCGCGAAGGGGGCCTGACATGTCCCAGGGATTGCTCGATGCACAGAACGGCGGCGCGTCTTCGAAAGGCGGCGCGCGGGCCGCGGGTGGATTGTCCCGCCGCACCTTTCTGAAGTTCGGCGTGACGGTGGGGGCGGCGGCCGGTGGCGGCCTGCTGCTCGGCTTCAGCATGCCGGCCGCCAGCCAGGATCAGAAGGCCGGCAAATCGGTGATTGGCGGCGACGGTGTCGAAACGCCGCAAAGCGGTGTGTTCGCGCCGAACGCGTTCATCCAGATCGATACTGCGGGCAAGGTCACGCTCGTGATTCCGAAGGTCGAGATGGGCCAGGGCGTCTATACGTCGATTCCGATGCTGATTGCCGAAGAGCTCGAAGTGCCGCTCGACTCGATCACCGTCGACCACGCGCCGCCGAACGAAAAGCTCTTCATGGACCCGCTGCTCGGCGGCCAGCTCACGGGCGGTTCGACCTCGATCCGCTATGCGTGGGAGCCGATGCGTAAAGCCGGCGCCGCCGCGCGCACGGTTCTGATCAGCGCGGCCGCGCAGCAATGGCAAGTCGATCCGGCGAGCTGCCATGCGCAGGCCGGGCAGGTGATTCATGAGGCCAGCAAGCGCAGCATCGGCTATGGCGAACTGGTCACCGCGGCCGCCGGTCTGCCGGCGCCGCAGAACGTCAAGCTCAAAGACCCGAAGGACTTCAAGCTGATCGGCACGCCGGCGAAGCGCCTCGACTCGCCGGAGAAAGTGGACGGTACCGCGCAGTTCGGGCTCGACGTGCGCGTGCCCGACATGGTCTATGCGGCGATTGCCAATTGTCCGGTGTTCGGCGGCACGCTCGCGAGCGTCGACGACACCCACGCGAAAAAGATCCCCGGCGTGCGTCAGGTCATCAAGATCGACAACGCGGTCGCCGTGATCGGCGACCACACCTGGGCCGCGAAGCGCGGCGTGCAGGCGCTCGTGATCAAATGGAACGAAGGCGCGGGCGCGAACGTTTCGATGAAACAGATCGTCGACGACCTGGCCGCCGCCTCGCAGCGCAACGGCGCGGTGGCGCGTAAAGACGGCGACGTCGGCAGTGCATTCAACAATGCCAAGACGCGCGTGGACGCCGTCTATCAGCAGCCGTTCCTCGCGCACGCCACCATGGAGCCGATCAACTGCACGGTGCATGTGCGCCCCGACGGCTGCGATGTCTGGCTGGGCTCGCAAGTGCCGACGCGGGTCGTGGACGCCGCCGTGGCGGTCACGGGTTTGCCCGCCGACAAGATCGTCGTGCACAACCACCTGATCGGCGGCGGCTTCGGGCGGCGGCTCGAATTCGACATGGTCACGCAGGCGGTCAAGGTCGGCAAACAGGTATCGACGCCGGTGAAGGTGGTCTGGACACGCGAAGAAGACATTCAGCACGACATGTACCGGCCGTACTACTACGACAAAATCTCCGCGGGCCTCGACGCGAACGGCAAGCCGGTTGCGTGGCAGCACCGCATCGTCGGTTCTTCGGTGATGGCGCGTTTCGCGCCGCCGGCTTTCAAGAACGGCCTCGATCCGGATGCGGTCGAAGTCGCTTCGGACCTGCCGTACGACTTGCCGAATCAACTGGTCGACTACGTTCGTCAGGAGCCGCACGCGGTTCCCACCGCATTCTGGCGCGGCGTGGGACCGACGCGCGGCACGTTCGTGGTGGAGAGCTTTATCGATGAACTCGCGGCGCAGGCCAAAGTCGATCCGGTCAAATACCGTCAGGATCTGCTCGGCAAGACGCCGCGCGCGTTGAACGTGCTCAACGTCGCCACCCAGGCGGCGAACTGGGGCAGCGCGGTGCCGAAGGGGCAGGGGCGCGGCGTGTCCGTCATGCATGCGTTCGGCAGCTTCTTCGGGATCGTCGTGGATGTCGCGGTGGATCAGGGCGAGGTGGCGGTCAAGCGTGTGGTGTGCGCGGTCGATTGCGGCATGGTGGTCAATCCGAACACGGTGGAGGCGCAGGTGCAGGGCGGCATCATCTTCGGCATCACGGCGGCGCTTTATAGCGAGATCACGATCAAGGACGGCCGCGTCGAGCAGAACAACTTCACCGACTACCGGATGTTGCGGATCGATCAGACGCCGCCTATCGAGGTGCATATCGTGAAGAGCGGCGAGGCGCCCGGCGGCATCGGCGAACCCGGCACGGCGGCGCTCGCGCCCGCGCTGACTAACGCGATCTTCGCGGCCACCGGCAAGCGGCTGCGGCAGTTGCCCGTTGGCAGCCAGTTGCAAACCGCCTGACCGGAGCCCGATATGAAAAACACACTGAAGGGTTTTGCCGTCGTGTTGAGCGTGACGCTGCCGTTGTTCGCGCAGACTCCGGCGCAGGCGGCCGCGCAATCCGCCGATCCTGCGCTCGTGCAACGTGGCGCCTATCTGGCGAAGGTCGGCGATTGTGTCGCCTGTCATACGGCGCCGAAAGGCAAGCCGTTTGCGGGCGGCCTGCCGATGACCACGCCGATGGGCCAGATCTACACCACCAACATCACGCCCGATCCGCAAACCGGCATTGGCGGTTACACGGAGGAGGACTTCGCGCGGGCCATGCGCGAAGGCGTCGCGAAAGACGGCCACAATCTCTATCCGGCGATGCCGTACCCGTCGTATGCCAAGGTCAACGACGACGACATGAAAGCGCTGTACGCGTATTTCATGAGCGGCGTGGCGCCCGTGCAGCAGGCGAACCGCGAGCCGGACATCAAGTGGCCATTGAACATGCGCTGGCCGCTGAAGTTCTGGAACATGGTGTTCCTGGAGAAAGGCGTCTACCAGGACAAGTCGGGCAAAGACGTGGCCTGGAATCGCGGCGCGTATCTGATTCAGGGGTTGGGGCACTGCGGCTCGTGCCACACGCCGCGCGGCATCGCGTTTCAGGAGAAGGCGCTCGATGAAAGCGGCAGCGCGTTTTTGACCGGCGGACTGCTCGACGGCTGGTTCGCGGCGAACCTCACCGGCGAGCACAACGTCGGTCTGGGCCGCTGGAACGATCAGGATCTGCAGGCGTTCCTGAAGACCGGCGCGAATCGCCATGCATCGGCGTTCGGTTCGATGACCAGCGTGATCAACAACAGCACGCAGAACATGAACGACACCGACATCGCCGCGATGACGACGTATCTGAAGTCGCTGCCGTCGGCGGGCGGCAGCGGCGCGCCGCCTTATACGTACGATCCGCAGGCGACCAAAGTGTCGCTGAACCGTCCCGCGAACAATGAAGGCGCGCGCGTCTACACGGCGTACTGCATGCACTGCCACGGTGTCGACGGACGCGGCTTCGCGCCGATGCTGGCGCCGTTGTCCGGCAATCCGAACGTGCTGGAAAAGGATCCGTCGTCGCTGATCAACGTGACGCTGAACGGCACCGAGGACCTGGTGATCGGCGGCATTCCCGCGCCGTATCCGATGCCGAAATACGCACCGGTGCTCAACGACCAGCAGATCGCCGATGTGCTGACCTTCGTGCGGGCGGGTTGGAACAACGGCGCGCCGGC
>NZ_JARESX010000156.1:0-3572 GCF_046026435.1 Paraburkholderia sp. RL17-381-BIF-C
AGTGACGGCGGAAGACGTCGCGAAGTTGCGCAAGTCGACCCACGCGGCGCGCTAGTTCTATCAGGCGGCGCGAAAAAAAAGCGGCAACCGTTGTGCACGGTTGCCGCTTTTTTTTATTTAGTCGCCGCTACTATCTCAGCCTAATCGGTGCAACACGACCGTCAATGACAGAAATGTGCACAGTGAGGCCGGGGGAAAGTGAGCGCCTCGGTACCCCCTTTCACAGTAGTGAATTTTTAGACACGTGATTGGTGTCAATCGAACTAAACATGGAACCCCCTCACGGTCTCGAAACCGACTCAATCAAAGGGGCGGCCGCGGAATTGTCACGTTGGCTGATCGACGGCGCAAATCTACAGAGGACGAGTAGTTGCTCAGACGGCTGACGGATTCTGGGCGAATTCGATGAATCGATGCCATGCGTCGAAACGCTGGGCGAGTTGATTGCGGTAGAGAAAAGCGCGCAGCAAGTGTCGCTTGAGCGCGAAGTGCTGCCGGATTGGTCCGAAGCACGAGAGAAACACCTGGGTGCGCTTTGGGTCTCGAAACCGCGCAAGCGCCGCTCACGTTCACGCTTAGGTTGATGACTATTCTCGGCCCGATTGTTCACGCGGGTTGCAGCCTTAAAAAACACATGTTTGACGTTTGCAAGTTCGGGGATACTGGACTTCGCGGCCGGATAACTGCGCAGCTGGTCGGTGATAACCTTGCGCGGCGGGGGGCAGTAATGAAGCATGCGCTTGTGGAAACCCGCTGGCGTTCGCCACGTCGAATGTCCGCTTCGCTCTCGAGATGGTCCGCCAAGCTTTCTCAGTCTCGACTTTTTTCCTGCTCGCCAGTTCTTGAGGAACGGGCGCGCCACTTTGCCGGCGTCATGCCTACCTGCCGTTTGAACACGCGCTGAAACGCTGCATCCGATTGATATCCCACCGCTTCGCCGATCTCCGCGACAGACATCCCTGTTTGCGCCAGTTTGCGCCCGGCGAGCGCCATGCGAATTTCGGTGAGCACGTCGCTGGCTGAGCGGCTGATCGCTTCTTCGAAGTGGCGTGCAAACGTCGCGCGCGACATGTGACAGAGTTTAGCCAGTTGAGCAAGCGTCCACGGCTTCCCGGGTTCGTCGAACATGGCCGCTAGGGCCGGTTGCAGCCGCTGACGCTGCGCAAGCGCCAGCAGGCCGCGCGGCGCCTGGTCGGTATCGGAGGCGCAACGCAGAGTCAACGCAAACAGGGCGCCGGACAACTGGTTGATGACCGACGCGCTACCCGGGCGTTGCTCGAAGGCTTCCTCGCGCATCAACTCAATGATTCGTGCAAGCCTGGTTGCTGCAAACGCGGCGTCGCGTGCCTGTCCGTCGCGCTTGCTCACGCTGCTCACCAGCAAACGCCCCGGCAGATGGTCGCGCATCAACTGCTGAGGTACCGCCGGGAGCACGAAGCGGCCGCACAGTACATCGGCGCCACCCCGTGCGCTGCCGTTCGTGACAATGGTCAAGCCGTCCTTGTGCTGCTCGCGCGCCGGGCGGGGCGAATTGCCGCTGCCGTCATGCAAGCTGTGCGCGCTGCCGGAAGGAAACAGCACGATATCGCCGGCTTTCATGCGAAGCGCCGGTTCGCTTCTCCCTCCAGCGTCGCCTTCCACCACGGCCTCTCCCCGCAACAGCACGTGATAGGGAAATTCCCACTCATTCGACTCGGGGTGGTCGATGCGCCACGGCGAGCCGAAGTGGCATCGCACATCCAGCCGTCCAGTGACGGGCATCAGCGAGAGCAGTCGGTCCAGCAGTTCCATATGAGACGTTTGAGCATGAAATTGCGGAAGTATGGCATTAAAGAATTCGCCGTGCATCCCTACACTGACTCCCATGCCATACGAGATGGCTAGGCAGTTCAACCCACCAACCCGAAGGAAGGAGTGAATCATGTCCCGTCTGACCACCATTCGCCCTGAAGAAGCAACTGGCGCGGCCGCTGAAGTGTTCGCGAAGATCAAAAAGGCTGTCGGCAAGGTGCCTAATGCGTACGCTACCGTCGGCACGCACAGCCCCGAAGCGCTCAGCGCGGCGCTCGCGTTCGACGCCGCTGTGGCCGCCAGCACGCTCGGCAAGGCAGACATCGAAGTCATCAAGCTGGTTGTCAGCGAACGCGTGGGCTGTGACTACTGTGTCGCCGCTCATACGTTGATGGGCAAGCTGGCCGGACTGTCGAGCGATGACATGAAGCAGGTGCGTGCTGGCGTTGCAACTGGCGACGCGAAGCGCAACGCGTTGGTTACGTATGTAGGTACGTTGGTCGGCACGCGTGGCACGGTGCCCGAGGCGGCTGTCGATGCGGTGCGGGCGGCCGGTTACACGGACCGCCAGATCATTGAAATCAACCTCGCCATCGCGTCGATTACGTTCACGAATCTCGTGAATCGCGTGAATGACACGACGCTCGACTTTCCTGCAGTCAAGTAAGCTCCAGAAAGAAGGCGTCTACTTGCTGTTCGCGCCGACGGAACGGGATCTGTACCTAACGACGATGATCGCGGGGGATGGAGGCGGCCATTCTGGTTGTACTCGCCGCACTCGCTTCTGGACGGTCTGTTGCCGGCAGCGTTCTTCACAAGCAAGCCGGCTTGGGGACTCGAAGTGGCGCGACAAGAATTCGCCGCTGATCGGGATGCAGGATGGTACGCACGGAATCCCAGTTGAGCAAACGGCGGTGTCGGCTTCTTACTGACGCTCAGTGCCAGGCCCGACGGTGATATCTCATTACAGTTTGCCATTGCTGCAGGGGACGCTCCCAGAATCGCAACGTGCCAGGCGAGCGGAATCGCCGCGTCATGGGGCATTTCCGTAGGCTTGTGCATGTTGAGGAGGCGCATAATGAGGCGGCGTTGTGTCAGCGTATCTGCTGCAAGGTCGGGTCTAACGCGACTCGTGTCGTACCTACGCGATGACCGCGGTTTCATCATATGTCGAGCTGGAAATCCGATCGCAGAGCTTGTCTTACCTGATTCGTTACGGCGTCAGGTCAAAGCGAAACCCACTATTCGCATCAAACGAAAAGTTGGAAGACCTCCCTGTAGCTGACAGTCTTGCATGGCGGTGCCACGTGAGCGCGCATTGCGGCCCGAAAAACTCAACGTTTGATCGCGGCCGATGGCCCGACCGTGTCCTATTGGCGTATTTGAATTGGTCGACGTTCAGAAAGGACATTCACCTCGGGGCCCAGATCGATTTTTGACGAATTCTTTTGAAGCGACATTGGCGACGACCTGTAGTTTCGCACCGAGTAGCCCTGCTTAAGCCTTACTGCTCGCTCAGGTCCGTCCGCTCTAGTGTGACAGACTATATTCCGCAGCCACTTTCAAGATTCCTTAATCTTGCATCTCGTGACAGACTTTGAACGCATCGATGCGTCCAAAAAATCCGTTATCTAATCAATGGCTTAAAAAATTGCCTCGTGACAGACTTTATTCTCTCGGATCACTTGTGCCGGTATTCTCTATAGCGCAATGATTGGCTGGCTCGATAGATCGTCCGCATGTTCTCCGAGCATCTCTTTCAGATCGCGCTCAATGATGCG
>NZ_JARESX010000157.1:0-3337 GCF_046026435.1 Paraburkholderia sp. RL17-381-BIF-C
GCACAGACATTCGACGCCTCGGCCTGAATCGTCGACAATCGGCCGATCGGACCATCCAATATTCATCAATGTCGATCGACGTTCCGGGAACCGAAGGTTATGCCGAGTATGCTGCGGCCTTGGCTAACGATTGGCGCAAGATTTCGTTCCGAGACCACCACCAACCAGTTCTGCATCTGATACCGACGGCACCTTCGCGCGTCCTCGACGTGGGGGCCGGCATGGGTCGCGACGCCGCCGCATTGGCAGCGCTGGGGCACTCGGTGGTAGCGGTTGAGCCCGTCGACGAACTGCGGGCTGCTGCAATCAAATTCTATCCGGCTTCCAGCGTCGTCTGGCTCGACGACAGCCTTCCAGAACTCCGCCTCGTCCGGGAGAGGGAGAGGGCGAATACGTTCAATCTTGTCATGGTCACCGCAGTATGGATGCATCTCGACGAAGCCCAGCGTCGCCGAGGGATGGACACCATCTCTGATCTGTTAGACGACGGCGGTCTCGTCATCATGTCGTTGCGCCACGGGCCGATCCCGACGCGGCGGCGCATGTTTGACGTCTCCGCCTCGGACACCATCAGGCTTGCCGAAGCCCATCATCTGCAACTTCTGCTCAATGTTCGCAGTGACTCGGCCCAGCAAGCAAACAGGAACATGGAAGTCACCTGGACGCGGCTTGCTTTCCGGAAGTGAGAACCGGTGCGGCGGCAACGGCGCGCGGCGACTGCAGGCCAACGGCAGAATGCATGATAATCCACAACGACCCGCAACTCGATAGCAACGCGACCGCCAATGAATATACATCGCATGCATTGCTTTGGACGTACCGACGAAACTGGCAACGCTGCAATCGTCGTCGAAAGCTCAGTGTTTGCCGAATCGGAGAGACAGGAGTTCGCTCGGCAACAAGATGCGAATGCTACGGTGTTCGTGGACGCGAATGCTGGTGGTGACCTGCAACTCGACTATTACTACCCGCACGCCCGAAGCCCCCTTTGCCTGCATGCGACGCTTGCGGCGAGCGCGGTTTTCTTTGAGCGATATCCTAATATCCGAGGCCTCCAGTTCATCACGAGCATGCATGGCCAGGCTCTTGTGATCGAGCGGGTTGACCAAGATATCTACGTCGGTGTGGAGGCTCAGCGTTGCCCGGGATTGATACTTGATGTCGCGGAAATTGCTACGTTGTTGCTTGTTAAACCGACGGATCTGATAAGCATAAAAGGACCCGCATCGGTTGGCAGCGCAAAGCTGCTCGTAGAAGTGGCGGACGAATCAGCGTTGGACGCATTGTGCCCCGATCTGGCGGGCATTATCGACTGGAGTCATAAGCACGCCGTTTCGGGCATGTTCGCGTATTGCCACCTTCGTGACGATGTCTATGTGGGGCGGAATTTCAATCATTTGGAGCCGCGTTTTGAAGACGCTGCGACAGGTGTGGCGGCAGGCGCACTGGCGCTAGCGCTTGAGCGAAGTATCACACTTTTGCAAGGTGACGCGCTCGGTCAGCCGTGTACTCTCCTCGCTCGATACATGCGTGGGACGGTGAAGATCGGTGGACGAGCTGTGCGCAGCACGGTTTGATTTATCGCCATCATCGCGGTGGCTCGTTAGCTATTTCTTCGGTGCCTACGCCAACAAAGGACCGTTTCCGGGACACGCGTATGTCCCCTGTGGGTCGCGCACTGTCGATCGCGACCGCGCGAGATTCGCGGTATATGCAGTTCTCATAAGTCGATGAGCGGCCAGGAACGGTCAGTCGACATCACAGCCCGAATTGCTGACAATTGAAGTTGCGAACAGGCGACAACCTAGCTGCCTCATCCTGAGGAGTCAAGCCGATGAGCCGTAACGAGATGGACAGCGCGTTGAAAGCGCGTTTTGTTCCTGCGCTTCGCCAGCGAGGGTTCAAAGGTTCTTTGCCTCATTTTCGACGACAACGAGATGGTCGGGTCGATCTGCTGACGGTGCAGTTCGATCGTCACGGAGGAGGCTTTGTCGTGGAGCTGTCTCAATGCGGGGTGGAGGGTATCACCACCCACTGGGGTAAATTCATTTCCGCAAGCACGGTCACGGCACACGATCTACATCCTCGTCGGCGCCATAGACTCGGCGCGCTTGGGCCGAATAATGACCACTGGTTTCGATTCGACGACGGTAGTTCGCCGATGGCTGTCGCGGACACGCTATGCGCTCACATCGACGAGGCTGAGCGTTGGTGGGCCAGCCGCTAACGGTGCCTTTGCGGAGGCCATGACTGTTCGGTCACCCACTGTCGAGGCCCGGGCAGCGATCTTCGGCCAGAAGCGGTCGGTCGAGGCCGCCATCCAATTTGCATAACCAAGGTCACGTCCCCCAACGCTCAACGGCCGGTCTCCGGCGAGCAAATTCCAGCTGGTACTGCCTTGACACGGCCACAACCAGTCGTTCGGCATACCCGCGCGAATCATCGACAATTGGATGAAGCACCGCAGGCTGATGTGCGCGCGGGGCATCAGCGCACTAGCTTCCATTAACGGTCATCAAGAGCAGAAATTGAACAAGTTATTCGGCAACGGCGTGTCCATGATGTCAGCGGATTCACTTCAAGAACAGGTTGAAAAATTCAAGGAATGGGCGTCAGCGTATCCAGTTCATCGGCGCACCGGCGAGTGGGAGTGCGACTATGAACATTGGCCCCGGCTTTGGGCCGCTGCGATTGCGGTATTGGATTCCCTTCCACCAGAGGCATGGACTGAGACGTGCAGTGTGAACTTGCTCTACGCAATTGCGCGCGACAATGAGATGGAACACATTGCACAAGAACTTTCAGCCAGACCTGAAGCCTTACTAGAACTGGCACGATTTGCATTACGCTCCCTGGAGCCAGACGCCAAATGGCAACTGGCCGTACAGCTCGGAACGTTGTCCACAAATAAAGCGGAAGCGGAAACACTCCTGTTGCGCTTGGTGGATGATGCAGACGAATACGTCAGCAGGCGTTCATTACTTGCGCTCGGAGCGTTGAAGTCCGTGCACGTTGAGTCCCTCGCGGAAAAGGCGTGGCTTACCGGGCATGAATACCAGCGCATCGCCGCATTGTGGGTCCTCAAAGACATTGCCTCCAGCAAGCTCACAGAATACGCGCAATTGGCGGAGGAAGATGGTCGAAAGTCTGTTATCAAGAACGCACACGATGTGCTGAAAGCAGGTCAATGACTGACGAACTTTTGCTCAAGATGCGCTGCGGACCATCTCGCAGCGAGCCGGAAGTTGCACTGTTTGGATCATATGCACTCGGACTTCGGCCGTGTCCGCATTCATTAATCGAATGTCCGCATCGCGGAAAGCCAGAGGTCGGTTTC
>NZ_JARESX010000158.1:0-3228 GCF_046026435.1 Paraburkholderia sp. RL17-381-BIF-C
GAGACACACCCGTTATAGGGTCAAGCGAACAAGTGCATGTGGTGGATGCCTTGGCGATCACAGGCGATGAAGGACGCGGTAGCCTGCGAAAAGCGGTGGGGAGCTGGCAAACGAGCTTTGATCCACCGATATCCGAATGGGGAAACCCGGCCCGTATGGGTCATCCGTAGCTGAATACATAGGCTACGTGAAGCGAACGCGGTGAACTGAAACATCTAAGTAACCGCAGGAAAAGAAATCAACCGAGATTCCCAGAGTAGTGGCGAGCGAAATGGGACCAGCCTGTACTCTTTATCTTCATTGTTAGTCGAAGGCTCTGGAAAGTGCCGCCATAGCAGGTGATAGCCCTGTAGACGAAAACAGCGAGGAAGAACTGGGTGTACGACAAGTAGGGCGGGACACGTGAAATCCTGTCTGAAGATGGGGGGACCATCCTCCAAGGCTAAATACTCGTGATCGACCGATAGTGAACCAGTACCGTGAGGGAAAGGCGAAAAGAACCCCGGGAGGGGAGTGAAATAGATCCTGAAACCGCATGCATACAAACAGTCGGAGCCTCGCAAGGGGTGACGGCGTACCTTTTGTATAATGGGTCAGCGACTTACATTCAGTGGCAAGCTTAACCGATTAGGGCAGGCGTAGCGAAAGCGAGTCCGAACAGGGCGTTCAGTCGCTGGGTGTAGACCCGAAACCAGGTGATCTATCCATGGCCAGGATGAAGGTGCGGTAACACGTACTGGAGGTCCGAACCCACTAACGTTGAAAAGTTAGGGGATGAGCTGTGGATAGGGGTGAAAGGCTAAACAAACCTGGAAATAGCTGGTTCTCTCCGAAAACTATTTAGGTAGTGCCTCGTGTATCACCTTCGGGGGTAGAGCACTGTCATGGTTGTGGGGTCCATTGCGGATTACTACGCCATAGCAAACTCCGAATACCGAAGAGTGCAATCACGGGAGACAGACATCGGGTGCTAACGTCCGGTGTCAAGAGGGAAACAACCCAGACCGCCAGCTAAGGTCCCCAAATATTGCTAAGTGGGAAACGAAGTGGGAAGGCTAAAACAGTCAGGAGGTTGGCTTAGAAGCAGCCATCCTTTAAAGAAAGCGTAATAGCTCACTGATCGAGTCGTCCTGCGCGGAAGATGTAACGGGGCTAAGCAATATACCGAAGCTGCGGATGCACATTTATGTGCATGGTAGGAGAGCGTTCCGTAAGCCTGCGAAGGTGCATTGAAAAGTGCGCTGGAGGTATCGGAAGTGCGAATGCTGACATGAGTAGCGATAAAGGGGGTGAAAGGCCCCCTCGCCGTAAGCCCAAGGTTTCCTACGCAACGTTCATCGGCGTAGGGTGAGTCGGCCCCTAAGGCGAGGCAGAAATGCGTAGCTGATGGGAAGCAGGTTAATATTCCTGCACCATTGTTAAATGCGATGGGGGGACGGATCGCGGAAGGTTGTCCGGGTGTTGGAAGTCCCGGTCCTTGCATTGGAGAAGGCGCTTAGGCAAATCCGGGCGCGTAATTCAAGGGTGTGAGGCCATTCACTCAGGTGAAGAAGCAACTGGAAGTGGTTCCAAGAAAAGCCTCTAAGCTTCAGTTTAACAAGACCGTACCGCAAACCGACACAGGTGGGCGAGATGAGTATTCTAAGGCGCTTGAGAGAACTCGGGAGAAGGAACTCGGCAAATTGGTACCGTAACTTCGGGATAAGGTACGCCCCTGTAGCTTGACTGGCCTGCGCCAGAAGGGTGAAGGGGTTGCAATAAACTGGTGGCTGCGACTGTTTAATAAAAACACAGCACTCTGCAAACACGAAAGTGGACGTATAGGGTGTGACGCCTGCCCGGTGCCGGAAGATTAAATGATGGGGTGCAAGCTCTTGATTGAAGTCCCGGTAAACGGCGGCCGTAACTATAACGGTCCTAAGGTAGCGAAATTCCTTGTCGGGTAAGTTCCGACCTGCACGAATGGCGTAACGATGGCCACACTGTCTCCTCCCGAGACTCAGCGAAGTTGAAGTGTTTGTGATGATGCAATCTCCCCGCGGCTAGACGGAAAGACCCCATGAACCTTTACTGTAGCTTTGCATTGGACTTTGAACCGGTCTGTGTAGGATAGGTGGGAGGCTTTGAAGCGTGGACGCCAGTCTGCGTGGAGCCGACCTTGAAATACCACCCTGGTTTGTTTGAGGTTCTAACCTTGGTCCGTTATCCGGACTGGGGACAGTGCATGGTAGGCAGTTTGACTGGGGCGGTCTCCTCCCAAAGTGTAACGGAGGAGTACGAAGGTACGCTAGGTACGGTCGGAAATCGTGCTGATAGTGCAATGGCATAAGCGTGCTTAACTGCGAGACCGACAAGTCGAGCAGGTGCGAAAGCAGGTCATAGTGATCCGGTGGTTCTGTATGGAAGGGCCATCGCTCAACGGATAAAAGGTACTCTGGGGATAACAGGCTGATACCGCCCAAGAGTTCATATCGACGGCGGTGTTTGGCACCTCGATGTCGGCTCATCTCATCCTGGGGCTGTAGCCGGTCCCAAGGGTATGGCTGTTCGCCATTTAAAGAGGTACGTGAGCTGGGTTTAAAACGTCGTGAGACAGTTTGGTCCCTATCTGCCGTGGGCGCTGGATATTTGAAGGGGGCTGCTCCTAGTACGAGAGGACCGGAGTGGACGAACCTCTGGTGTACCGGTTGTCACGCCAGTGGCATCGCCGGGTAGCTATGTTCGGAAGAGATAACCGCTGAAAGCATCTAAGCGGGAAACTCGCCTTAAGATGAGATATCCCCGGGGCTTCGAGCCCCTTGAAGGGTCGTTCAAGACCAGGACGTTGATAGGTCAGGTGTGGAAGCGCAGTAATGCGTTAAGCTAACTGATACTAATTGCCCGTAAGGCTTGATCCTATAACAGGTGTGTCTTGCAATGATCGTTAGTGCTTCAGCACTTACGAGCATCCCACCCCCGAAGGGGGCAGGGACGCCACACACGGTTGAGATCAGTGTTGTGCCAGAAACAACACAACCCCCAAAGCTTGCCTGGTGAGCATCACCAGAAACTACTTCTTCCAGATTGGTTGGGCTGTCCCCAAAGACAGCGCAGCAACAAGTCATGCCTGATGACCATAGCGAGTCGGTCCCACCCCTTCCCATCCCGAACAGGACCGTGAAACGACTCCACGCCGATGATAGTGCGGATTCCCGTGTGAAAGTAGGTAATCGTCAGGCTCCCCAGCAG
>NZ_JARESX010000159.1:0-3114 GCF_046026435.1 Paraburkholderia sp. RL17-381-BIF-C
AGCGCAATAAAAAAGCCTCGCATTTGCGAGGCTTTTTTGTACGGGCCGATCCGGAAACCGGCCGCTCACGAGCCGCTTCAGGTACCCGAACCGCCGGCGTCCGCGCTGGTAATGCGCGGCTGGTCGCCGCCGTTGTCCAGCCACGTGCGCAGACGCGTTGCGTCCGCGAACCGCGAGTACTTACCCGACGAGTCCAGCAGCACCATGATCATCGGACGGCCGTGAATGGTCGCCTGCATCACGAGGCACTCACCCGCTTCGTTGATGAAGCCGGTCTTTTGCAGACCGATGTCCCAAGTCGGGTTACGCACCAGCGCATTCGTGCTGTTGTACGCCAGCGAACGCTTGCCGGTGTACACCTCGTAGCTGTGATCTGTCGAGAATTTGCGAATCACCGGATACTGATACGCGGCGTTGACCATCTTCACGAGGTCGCGCGCGCTCGATACGTTCTGGCTCGTCAAACCCGTCGGGTTTTCAAAGTGCGTGTCGGTCATGCCAAGTTGCTTGGCCTTCGCGTTCATGGCCGCGAGAAACGCCGGACGGCCGCCCGGGAAGTAGCGCGACAGCGCCGCGGCCGCGCGATTTTCCGATGCCATCAGCGCAATATGCAGCATGTCTTCACGCGACAGCACGGAGCCCACCGACAGACGCGAGCCGGTGTTCTTTTCGTAGTCGCGGTCTTCGTCGGTGACTTCGATCTGATCGGTCATCGGCTCTTTCGAGTCGAGCACCACCATCGCCGTCATCAGTTTCGTGATCGACGCGATCGGCACCACGGCGCGCGAATTCTTGTCGAACAGCGGTTCCCCGGAGTTCTGATCGATCACGTAGGCGACGCTGGAGCGCAGCATGAGCGCGTCCGGCGTTTCGTGCAGGCCGAAAGCCTGGCCGACGCTCGGCGAACGCGGTTCATACGCGACACGGCGCACCACCGAGTGGTGACGGCCATTCGACGTATAGGTTACGCGCTTGCGCTTGACGCCCGCGCGTGGCGCGTCGTCCTCAGCGGCTACCGACTTTGCAGCCGCCGCTTTCGATGCCTTCGACACCTTGGCGGGGGCGGCAGCCGGCTTTTTGGCTGCTTTCGCGTGTTTGGAGGTTTTTGCAGGTGCAGCGGGCGTGGCGGCAAAAGCGCTCACAGGCGTGGCGAACGCCGCTGCGATGACCATGGAGGCGGCCACCGACAGAGCGGTGCTGCGGGCCGCGCCGTGGATCACTTTTAGCGACGAAAACATGTCGGTTTTCATGGGTGTTCGGTAGGGAGCGGCGAGAGGTTTTCCGCAAGTGTAGTAAAACAACGAAAAATTAGCAATTTTAAGCACTTATACGCGCTCCTTAAACCGGCTTGTAAGCTCCGATCGCAAAAACACGAATAAGTGCCACGCCTCGATCGAAAAAAACGATCGCCCAGGCGTTTCGCCTCGCGGCTGCCGCCATACGCCAGAATCGAGGTGATTCTTCCAGCATAACGGCAATTTCGAGACAACCTTGATCAGGGGAAATACGGTCAGAGCACGGGCGAACGGGTGCTGCCAGTGCCACAGTACGAAGTTGGGATCAATCCAGCGGCGTGTTAAACGTCCACTGGAAACCGCCAACGCGCGTTCGACCGGATTCAGTCATTAACGTTCCGTGACACTTTCCGGTTTACATCGATTTGCATTTGCGGCGTTTTGTTAATTGTCGGATGTTACCGGCTTCCCTTGCTGGCGTGTGACGGGAGGTCGAAATGCCCCACAACGCGGCAATAACGACAGTATTTCGTTAGCACCAGCGCGGTGCAGCGCTCAATTTGACCTACGTCACGCGAACGTCATGCCCAACGCATAACATCTTGTTTTATCAGCGGTTTCTTAATATGGTGCGACGCACAAAAAACACTTGACATTCGTCGTGGCCATCCTAAAATGGGAACCATTGCTGCGATGCACCATACATCGCGGTCCGGCGGGACGCACCAATGTGTCTCACCACCCACCAATGCGGTCCGCACAGACAGACCGCGATCCAGGAGCGTAAACCATGACTCTGCTGACCCCTGAGCAATTCGCCGCAGCCCAGAAAGCCAACTTTGAAACGCTGTTCGGCCTGACGACCAAAGCATTCGAAGGCGTCGAAAAGCTGGTTGAGCTGAACCTGCAGGTCGTGAAATCGACGCTCGCGGAAAGCCAGGAAAATGCTCAACGTGCGCTGTCGGTGAAAGACGCGCAGGAACTGCTGGCACTGCAGGCAAGCCTTGCACAGCCGGTAGCCGAAAAGGCGCTGTCGTATGGCCGTCACGTGTATGAGATCGTTTCGGCAACGCAAGGCGAATTCGCCCGCGTCGCGGAAGCGCAATTCGAAGAGCAAAACCGCAAGGTTCAATCGCTCGTCGAAAACGTTGCAAAGAATGCCCCGGCTGGTTCGGAAACCGCTGTCGCCGTGATGAAGTCGGCTATCACCGCCGCCAACACCACGTACGAAACGGTTCACAAGGCAACCAAGCAAGCAGTCGAAATCGCTGAAAGCAACTTCAATGCAGCTGCAACGGCCGCATCGAAGGCAGCTTCGCAAGCTGCAGCACAAGCGTCGCGCTCGGCCAAGAAGGCCGTCTAAGCTTCCGTCTCAAGCATCACCTCTGCAGGCAGCATTCAACGCCGGCACAGCTCACCGCTGTGCCGGCGTTACCGCAAGCAACAGCGTCGTGCCGTTGCCGCTCACACGGTGTTAATTGGCCGAACGCTCCGATACGTTGAACAGCGTATCGTTTGCCCGGCGCAAGGCCGGGATTTTTTTACCCGCCGCGTCTGTTCCGGCGCCGGTGACGTTGAGCGGATTTGATACCGTGCGTCATTGCACGGTAATGGCTCTGCCCTGCTGTCCGAAAGAAAAACGGCGCGTCCTTTGCGGGACGCGCCGTTTTTTTATCCGGACCACCCGCATGAATGCGGGCGGGCCAGAGCGCATTACTTCTTTTTCTGCGGCGGCAAGTCGGTACACACGCCTTCATACAACTCGGCGGCCATACCGATCGATTCGCCGAGCGTCGGATGCGGGTGAATCGTCTTACCGATATCCGTTGCGTCCGCACCCATCTCGACCGCGAGACACACTTCGCTGATCAGGTCGCCT
>NZ_JARESX010000160.1:0-3098 GCF_046026435.1 Paraburkholderia sp. RL17-381-BIF-C
CTCTACGGCGAACACGTCTTTCCACTCCAGGTCGCAATTCTGCTGTCCGAGCCCGGCGCGGACTTCACAGGCGGCGAATTCGTCATGACGGAGCAGCGTCCGCGCATGCAATCGCGCACGGAAGTCGTGCCGCTCGGCAAAGGCGACGCGGCAGTGTTCGCGGTCCACCACCGTCCGGTGCAAGGGACACGCGGCGCGTACCGGGTGAATTTGCGGCATGGCGTGAGCCGCCTGCGCTCGGGCCAACGGCATACGCTCGGGGTGATTTTCCACGACGCGACTTGAGCCGGCCTCCGTTTGGCGGGCTTGCCGCAGTTAGTTACGCGTGCTGCTGCGCCGCCGCAAAAATTCGACTATCGTGATTTTGACCAGGTATGATTCGGGAAAACCCGAACCCGCCGGATGCGCTGCGCCACCCTTTGCAGCGTATGTCGGCGTGTCTGTTCGAGTGTCATCGCCCGTTGTCGGGTGGGGCTGTTAGCCGGTGATCCCGGCATGGCGGCCCAATCCGGCGATACAAAGCTGGCGGGCCCGCGCGCCCGCCTCGTCGCAGTCGGTCAAAAGCCGAAGGCGGCCAATTAGCCTGGACATCATCGATCATGATTGCTGCCGCGTTTTCGCGCGTCGCCGACCGCCTGCTTGCCGCGGATCCCGGACTCGTACGCCTCCATACCGCGCTGCGCGTTGCGCTTGCCTGCCTGCTCACCGGCGTGGCCAGCGTCGCGTGGACTGTCTCCGTCCACCAACCCGTCACGCTCGCCGCACCCGGCATCCTCTTCGCAATGGTCGCGCCGCTGTTCGTGCGCGATGCGCGGCGGCCCGCATGGTTCGGCACGCTCTTCTGCCTCTATCTGTGCGCCTGTGTGTGCTTCGCTACGGCGAGCGTGCTGAGCCGCTATCCGCTGGCCGGCGACGCCGGCTTCCTCGTCGTGATGTTCGTTGGCATGTTGTGCCAGGCATGCGGTCCGCGTGCGTTGGGCTGCGCGATGCTGGGCGTGGTGTGTTTTTACCTCGGTCTGTATCTGCATCCATCGACGACGCATCTCGTGCAGTCGCTCCTGCTCTCCGCGTTCGGCCCGTTGATGGTCACGCTGGTGGGTCGCGTGATCGTACCGATGCGGCCCGCGACGAGCTTGCGCCTGGCTGTGCATACGGTCACTCTGCGCGCGTCGCGTGTGCTTCACGCTCCGGCGGCGGCGCATCTCTCGGCGTTGAACGAAGCTGCGCTTTCGCTCGAAGAACAGTTGGCGCTGTTGAATCCGTCCGATGCGGAAACGATTCGCGAACGGATCGTCGAAGTGGAAGTGGCCGCCGGGCAGTATGCGTTTGCATCGGGGCATGCGGATGGCGGCGGCGAGGCAAGTGCCGACGTGTTGCGTCACGCGATTGCGCGGCTCAGGGAAATTGCAAATCGAGGCCACATCGCTCGATTTGCTTCATCTGTACATGCAAGCGGTGCAACTGCGCTAACTGCGGCGCAGCGCCTCGCCGACTTGCGCAGCAAGCTCTGCTGGCTCCCCGCCACGCGCGCCACGACGGCTGCACTACTCGCGATGCTGATCGGTCACTCGCTTTCGCCGGAGCGCTGGTTCTGGGCGGTCATTACGACGTTCGTCGTGTTTCTTGGCACGCGCTCGCGCGCCGATACGGTGTACCGCGGCGCGCAGCGCCTCGTGGGGACGCTGGGCGGTGCGCTCGTCAGCGTTTCGCTGGTCGCGCCGCTGCAGGACTCACCGGTTTTGCTGGTCGCCGCGATGGTGCTATGCGTGTTCGGCTGGGCTTACTTCATCCTGAACGCGTATGCGCCGGGTGTGTTTTTCATCACCGTGCTCGTGGGGTTGGTCTACGGCGAGTTGGGGTTCGCAATGGGCCCGCTGGTCGAGATACGAATTGAAGAAGTGCTGGTGGGCTGTGTCGTGTCGTTCGCCGTCGCGATACTGATGATGCCGCTCGCGGCGACGCGGCATGTCGAGACGAGGCTGAGTTCGGTGTTGGGCGGGTTGCGTGAGGTGGTGCGGCTCGCCGGGGCGGGTGCGCTAGCCGCTGATGCGGCTCCGGCCATGCGCAAGCTCGATCGCAGTTGGCACGATCTGCGGATCGCGCTGCGACCGCTGCAGACGCAGCGCGTGGTGGTGTGGAATCCCGATGTCGAACTGGCGACCGGCTCGCTGCTGTGTTGTCTGCATTGGGCGCGAGTGTTGAGCGATTCCGCACGGCGCGGCGGATTGCGCGAAGAGGTGGCGCTCAATGCGGCGGAGGTGGGCGCGGCGCATGTCGATTCGATCGTGGCGCGGCTCGATTCGTTGATTGCGCGGTACAACGGCGCCGTGGTGCGCGATGCGTGGGGTGGGCGGGATGAGCTTGCATCGGTGACGGCTGCCGCTCATGTTGATGCACGTAAGGCGCCGGCACTCGCGCAACTGGATGGCGCGGTCGCGCAGTTGTTCGATCGATTGACACGGCCGGCGTCGGATGCGCGGCGGGTGTTTAATTGGGCGTTGCGGGGGCGGGGGGTTTAGGAGTGCCGGGGGGGGGTGTAAAGCTCATTGGCGATAAGGTTACGAGGAGCGGAGCCAGCGGATTTGGATCAAGTGTGTAAGCGACCAACTATTGCAGGTTCTCGTCGTAGTTCAGAACCACGGCATACGGCGGATGTTTAGCCATCGATAACCTC
The DNA here is from genome assembly GCF_046026435.1 of Paraburkholderia sp. RL17-381-BIF-C. Classification (NCBI taxonomy): domain Bacteria; kingdom Pseudomonadati; phylum Pseudomonadota; class Betaproteobacteria; order Burkholderiales; family Burkholderiaceae; genus Paraburkholderia; species Paraburkholderia sp. RL17-381-BIF-C. The sequence goes on from NZ_JARESX010000160.1 coordinate 2,675, forward strand.
TGCATTCTTGATATCTTGCAAACGCTGTTGGCATGCACGGCGCTTGTAAGCGACGGCTCGTCAGGCCGGCGAGCGCAGTGCACACGGTCCCGATCGTCATAATCCCAGTTTGGGCGCGTGCGCCGTCTGAATGCTGGCGTTGGAGTCGGTCGAGAAGAAGCGTTCCACACCGTTGTGTCCACCGCGCACATTGCCAATTCGCTATTCGTACGCGACCCAAGCTGCTCGCGGAATTGATGATTAGGTTCGACCCACGACGTTGAACAAAGCCGCAGCGCCAGAACCGGCACGCTGCTCTGCCTTTTTTTCGCGGATCGACAAGAGCCCGAATTGGCTGCCAGCGGACGACGCCTAGGTGGCGCCACCCGCTGGAACATGCCTTTGTGATGACTGAGCGTCGGTCGACCAAATCACCGAACCTCGG
>NZ_JARESX010000161.1:0-2917 GCF_046026435.1 Paraburkholderia sp. RL17-381-BIF-C
ACTGCTGATGGCGCTCAAATACGCGTTCTTCAACCATCCACAGGCAGAGCACATGTCGCTCCCGCCTGAGCAAGTCGCGCAGGCGCTGCTGTCCGTGCCTGCCTCGCATCCGTCCCAAGGTGATCAACATGCCCGTTAGCGAAGTCGTAGAACTGTCGCGCCTCCAGTTCGCCATCACGGCGCTCTATCACTTCCTGTTCGTGCCGCTCACGCTCGGCCTGTCCTGGCTGCTCGTCATCATGGAATCCGTCTACGTGATGACCGGCAAGCAGATCTACAAGGACATGACCCAGTTCTGGGGCAAGCTGTTCGGCATCAACTTTGCCATGGGCGTCACCACCGGCCTCACGCTCGAATTCCAGTTCGGCACCAACTGGTCGTACTACTCGCATTACGTGGGCGATATTTTCGGCGTGCCGCTCGCCGTCGAAGGCCTGATGGCGTTCTTCCTCGAGTCCACCTTCGTCGGCCTGTTCTTCTTTGGCTGGAAGCGCCTCTCGAAGGTCCAGCACGTGGGCGTCACGTTCCTCGTCGCGCTCGGCTCGAACCTCTCGGCGCTGTGGATTCTGGTGGCCAACGGCTGGATGAACAATCCGGTCGGCGCCACCTTCAACTACCAGACCATGCGCATGGAGCTCGACAGCATCTTCTCCGTGCTGTTCAATCCGGTCGCGCAGGTCAAGTTCGTGCACACTGTCTCGGCGGGCTACGTGACGGCCTCGATGTTCGTGCTCGGCGTGTCGTCGTGGTATCTGCTCAAGCGCCGCGACACCGAATTCGCGCTGCGCTCGTTCGCGATCGCCGCCGGCTTCGGCCTCGCCTCCACGCTGTGCGTGATCGTGCTCGGCGACGAATCCGGCTACCGCACCGGCGAAGTCCAGCAGGTCAAGCTGGCCGCGATCGAATCCGAATGGGAAACCGCGCCTGCGCCAGCACCGTTTACGATCATCGGGATACCGAACCAGAAGGAAGAACGTACCGACTACGCGATCCGGGTTCCCTACGCGCTCGGCCTGATCGCCACGCGCTCACTCGACGAACCCGTGGTCGGCCTGAAGGACCTGATGGTGCGCAACGAGGCGCGCATCAGGAACGGCATGCTCGCCTACGCCGCGCTGCAGAAGCTGAAACAGGGCGACGTCACCGACGAAGCCAAAGCCGCCTTCGACGCGCACAAGCAGGACCTCGGCTACGGCCTGATGCTCAAGCAGTTCACCGCGAACGTCACCGACGCCACGCCCGACCAGATCACCCAGGCCGCAAAGAAAACGATCCCGCCGGTGGCGCCCGTGTTCTTCTCGTTCCGCCTGATGGTGGGCCTCGGCATCCTGTTCCTCGCCACCTTCGTGCTGGCGTTCTGGTTCTGCGCGCAGCGCTCGCTGCTGCTGGAGAAACGCCGCTGGTTCCTGCGCTGGGCCGTGTGGGCGATTCCGCTGCCGTGGCTCGCGGCGGAATTCGGCTGGATTGTCGCGGAAGTGGGCCGCCAGCCGTGGACCATCGCGGGCATTCTGCCCACCAGCCTGTCGGCCTCGAGCCTGACGGCAGGCGACCTGTATCTGAGTATCGGGGGCTTCGTGGTGTTCTACACGGTGCTGTTCATCATTGAGATCATGCTGATGTTCAAGTACGCGCGGCTCGGTCCCTCGTCGCTGCATACGGGCCGTTACCACCATGAACAACAGCCGCCGAATCAGCCGCTGAACCAGCCGTTGCCGACCAACACGGTCGCCTGATTCGCCGCCACCGAGTTTCAAGGGAAAAGATCATCATGGATTATGCAAGCCTCAAACTCATCTGGTGGGTGCTGATCGGCGTGCTGCTGATCGGCTTTGCGCTCACCGACGGCTTCGACATGGGCGCGGCGATCCTGCTGCCCTTCATCGGCAGGACCGACGCCGAGCGGCGCATTGTCGTCAATACGGTGGGCGCGACCTGGGAAGGCAATCAGGTGTGGCTCATCACCGCCGGCGGCGCGATGTTCGCCGCGTGGCCGCTGGTGTACGCGGCCTCGTTCTCCGGGTTTTACTTCGCGATGCTGCTGGTGCTGTTCTCGCTGTTCTTCCGGCCGGTCGGCTTCGACTACCGCAGCAAGCGCGAAGACCCGCGCTGGCGCAGTGCGTGGGACTGGGCGCTGTTCGTCGGCGGCTTCGTGCCGGCGCTGGTGTTCGGCGTCGCATTCGGCAACCTGCTGCAAGGCGTGCCGTTCTCGTTCGACACCGACCTGCGCGTCACCTATCACGGCGGTTTCTTCGCGCTGCTCAACCCGTTCGCGGTGCTGTGCGGGCTCGTGAGCGTGTCGATGCTGGCCGCGCACGGCGCCGCCTTCGTGAAGATGAAAGCGGACGATATCGTGGCCGAGCGCGCGTCGCTTGCGCTGCGCATCGCGTCGTTCGCGGCCGTGGTGCTGTTCCTGATTGCCGGCGCGCTGATCGCCACGATGATCGGCGGCTATCAGCTGGTCGACGCAGCGCCGCTCGATACGGTCGCCAATCCGCTGCTGAAGAGCGTGATCGGCGCACCGGGCCTGTGGCTCACCAACTACGCCACCTATCCGTGGATGGTGGCCGCACCCGTAGCCGGCCTGGTGGGCGGCGTGCTGGCCGCGTTGCTCGCGCGTTCGCGCTTTGAAAAGAGCGCGTTCCTGTCGACCTCGCTGATGATCATCGGCGTGATCCTCACGGCGGGCTTCTCGATGTTTCCGTTCATCATGCCCTCCTCGCTCGACGGCCGCAGCAGCCTCACCGTGTGGGATTCGACCTCGAGCCGCATGACGTTGCAGATCATGCTGATCGCCGTGATCGTGTTCCTGCCGATCATCCTGATCTATACGAGCTGGGTGTATCGCGTGATGCGCGGCAAGGTGACTGCGGCAGCGCTCGAAGAAAATCACCATTCGATGTATTGATCGCCAATACGC
>NZ_JARESX010000162.1:0-2895 GCF_046026435.1 Paraburkholderia sp. RL17-381-BIF-C
TGGCTCGTATATCCAGATCAACGGCGACGGAATTATCCACGGGTCGCCGGGGCCAATCATCGGAAAAGGCGCATGGTGGGACGTACCGGGGCCGGACTCAAAACGTATGTCAATGCCAGTCATGCCCGTTACCCCCCTCGCGCAGAGTTTTACCCATGTCTATTCGCAGACGTTCGACGTCAGCACCGTAGCAACGAATCTCGGCATTGGCCCTGTGCTCGCTAACTTGCCATATCGCGTCTATCTGCCGGACGGCACGCTCCAGCAGCAGGGCATGCTAACGGAAGGCGAAACGATCGCCGTCCAGACGTCCATGCCCACAAAAGTCAAATGCGAGATTGGTGCGGGTGAATGGGGGGTCGCCGAGAACGAATATGACGGTCAAGAACTGGACGACCGGAACGAAGCGCATCTATCGAGCGATAACGCTGAACACGCATGAGGAATTCTGTGAACAAACCGCATCATAACGGGCATGCTCCAACGCATCCTAAAGCCCCGCCTAAGCCTTTTGTCGAAGTGACTATTGTTTTCAGGGATGCCCTGAACCACCCTATCGAAGGGCTGGCTGTACGCGTTGCGGCGGGGACCGGCGCGCCACCGGCTCCGGCCTGGATAATCGGCCCTGAGACGGACGAGCCGACATCGACTTCCACACCTGAGTCAGAGCCGCCCGCACCCTCAACAATAGTAGTCAATAGCACGGACGCCGTGACAGACAAGGACGGGTACGCCATGACGATCCAGAATGCCGCGCGCGGACAGCCGCTTGATGTACTCGTCAGGAACCGTCATGAGCAATATGTACTGAAAGCGACAGTGACGCCGACGAAGGACGTGACCGCCTATGTTATTAATAGTCCCGAATATCATCTTGAAGCGGTAACGCAGCTTACGCCCAAGGATGTGTTCGAGCGCGACGTGAAAATCCCCGTCATGAAAAACGGCGAAATCATGACAATGGATAGGCTGGTTAATGAGTTTGGGCCTTACATAGGGTCCACACAAAAGGTCACCGAACAGGGCAAGGTGAAAAAAGACTTCCCGACGAAAAAGAAGGAAACGCAAAACGACCCCGCCACGGGGAAACCTAAAACCTCGATCACGATTGAGCATCACTACCGCGTAGTCGATACGGGGAAGCCGCGGACTATCGCGATAAATCTGCTCGCATCGAGATTGAACTATCCGAAAGCATGGCTGCTCACCGACGAGCACTTCCGATACCTTGCCGCGTCTTTCGGTTGCGAAGCAGCGGCAGTCAAGGCGTTAAACAAACAGGAAACAGTCGGGGACGGCGAATGGACACCCGATGGGGGTTATGATCCCAACGGCTTGGTTCGAATTCTCTTTGAGCGCCATCACTTTTACGGGTTCACATTGCCGCCTGCCGACAAAAAGACAGGGAAAAAAGCCAGGCATCCGTATATAGCATTTCCTGACATTTGTTTCCCCAAACCTGGCGCATATGGTCCCGCAGGAATTCACCAATATGAGAAATTTGTGAAGGCCGCAACACTTGATCGAGACGCGGCGATCAAATCCTGCTCATGGGGAGCCTTTCAGATTCTCGGCGAATATTTTGAATACTGCGACTGCACAACTCCCGTTGACATGGCGAACAAATGCATGGAGAGCATTGACTCGCAGGTAAAAATGTTTGAGGCATTCATGAAGAAAGCAAAGCCTGCTGCGATACAGGGGCTCGCTCATAAAAAATGGGAAAACGTCGCCTCTAGTTATAACGGAAGGAATTGGAAAGTGCAAAATCCGAATTACGCAAAGAGCCTGGAGAAATATTACAATGAATTCAAATAAAAAATGGCTTTGTATAGTTCTAGCTTTTTTCTGCCGTTTTGGCTACGCCTCCAGCTTGCTTGTATTTGACAGTCCAAGTCTTATGGCCATTGAATCGGGCAATTCCTTGCGCGGTTACTATGGCGCGTTGGAGAAAGGTGTCTCATGCATGTTCTTTTTTACTGCCAACACCGGAAGTGCGACAAACACAAGCGATGGAGTCTACTCAATACTTGACGTAAAAACGTATGCATTGAGTGCCAGTCAATTTCGCTACGTTGACAGAGACGCGGAATGGGACGTACCGGGAAAATTATACATAATGGGCGACCAATGGATTCTAAAAACCTCTTTGGAACCTCCTGGATGTGGCGGTGCAGTCGGTTTTTTTCATGGAGGGCCATATGACCAGGGCGCCACTCGATATTACATAACAAAAAAAATTCGAGCGTATGGAATTCGCGTAGTCAAACGAAAAACGTTTTTTTATGGAAAGCGAGGACATTCGTTTGCGATAACTAATGGATATCTCACGCCGGGGGACGTGGTTGGTGTCTTGACGCAAAACGGCGACTACTCTCTTGTCCGATATACCAATCCAGATTTTTTTAATCCCGTGCCTGGAAAGGTTACGACTGGTTGGGTCCGCTCGACGGATATCGATGATCCTTTCCCGCAGGCCGACCACTTGGAGCCAATTCGATGATCGACTATATCCGACTCGGCGACACTACCGACCACGGCGGCAAAGTTGTCACCGCCTCTCAAACCATGCATTACGCCGGGCGACGCGTCGCCCGTAAAGGCGACCTCATAGAGTGCCCGCTGCACCCCGACGTCGAGCCGAACATGATCCTCGACGGCGACGAGAAAATCCGCGATCACGGTACGCCCGTCGCGCGTCAGGGTCATCGGGCCACATGCGGATGCAGTCTTGTTTCCAGCCTGGTTTAGTGGCCGTGAGGATAAGAGCAAAGGAGACGGCGGGCGAGAGTCGGAGACGAACATTTGAAGCGGCGCGCGTCAATTGTCAAATTTCGACACAACGCCACTGGTTTAAAAACAACTGTGGTTGAATGGGCTCGCTGGTCCGCGACA
>NZ_JARESX010000163.1:0-2635 GCF_046026435.1 Paraburkholderia sp. RL17-381-BIF-C
TTCGGCCCGCTCCTTCAGCGCGGGGGCCAGCGCGCGGGCGCGCTCGATCAGTTCGTCCGCGGTCCCGGCGCGCTCGATGACGAGCGTTTCTTCATTGCTTGTTGCGGTCTGGGTATTCAAAATTGAGCTCCATTTGATTCGGTTTTTATAGAACATACGTTGCATAAAAAACAAATGCAAGCACTACAGATTGGGGGTCTACCCTGCCCCATCGCAGCGATTGCCCCGCCACAGCAAGCCTGGTGAGTTAGAATGACTGTTCCGAAGAGGATGAAAAATGCCGAAACTTGGAATGGAAGCCATCCGTCGCCGGCAGGTGATGGACGCGGTGATCCAAATTCTGTCGATCAACGACTGGCGGGACCTCACGATCCGGGAGGTCAGCGACGTCGCAGGCATTTCGTCCGGCGTGATTACCCATTACTTCAGCAACAAGCGCGCGCTGACGCTGGACGCGATCAGCGACGCCACGCTGCAGTTTGTCAAAGCGCTCGGAAAATTCGAAAGTCGGCGCAGCAACGCTGCGAGCCGCCTGGCTTCACTCGTTGACTTCGTCAGCCAGCCCTCGCCCGCCGGTATCCCGGAATGGCGATTCTGGCTAAGCCTTTTTTTGGAAGCATGCCGTTTGACGGCGTGCTGCAGGCAGAGGTACAGAAGGTTCATCGGCTTTATACCGAAGTCATCGTCAGACTGATCGAGTCCGGTGTTGACGAAGGGAGTTTCCACCCCAGCCGCAAACCGGGCGATATCGCCATCAAATTCATCAGTGCCGCTTTCGGGCTCTGTGTACCGATGGTGGCCGATCGCTAGGCGATGCCGCCTGAGCGCTGTCGTAGCCTGCTGCTCGATCTCCTGAGCCAGGATCTCGGCATAACTCTAGGCGATTCACCCTCTGCAAAAGCAATGCAAGTGCGGTAAATTAATTGGGCGATACAAACATCCAGTTTGGATAATGCGTCGTCGCCTGTCCTACTTCGCCATCATCAGGGAGTGTAATCGTTGACCGTCATTTATCCCGACGATTTCAGGGGCGCGCGAGTGCAAAGCCGCACCCTGATTACCACCGCACGCAACCTAATTCCAACCCTGAGGGAACGGGAAGAGGAAGCGGAGCGCCATCGCCGGCTGCCTGAAGCAACCAGTCTCGATCTGCGACGTACCGGCGTCGCGCGATTGCTTCAGCCCGAATCGTTCGGCGGCGCAGAGGGGTCGCTCGAAAACCTCGTGGATGTACTGATCCCGATCGCGAGCGGATGCCCTTCTACGGCATGGTGTCTGGCCCAGTACCTGTTCCACAATTACATGATCGCTCGATGGCCAGTGGCGGCCCAAAAAGAAGTCTGGAGCGACCCCACGAACCTTGTCAGTGGCATCCTTGTACCTCGCCTCGGCACGGCCCGGCAGGTCGACGGCGGCTACGAACTCTCGGGCCACTGGCCTTTTGTAAGCGGCGTACAGGCTTCCGACTGGTGCATCCTTGCAGGCATGGTTGAGCAGGAGTCTGCCCCGGACGAAGAGCGCTATTTCCTCGTTCGTACCGCTTCAGTGACAATCCTCGACACCTGGAATCCGATCGGCCTCCACGGATCAGGTAGCCACGATGTCAAGATCGAGAAGCTGTTCGTACCCCAACATCTAACGTTGTCGATCGGCCACATGAAGGGTGGTGACTTTCCGGGTAAAGCTCTCAATCGCAGCGCACTCTTCCGTCCTCCTCTGCATATGATCAGCGGCATTCTCCCCGCTGCGTGCCTGATTGGGATGACCGAAGCCATGTTTGAAAACTTCCTGTTGCAGTCGCGCGGGCGTAAAGCGCTCAGAACATGCGAGGAGACAGTGAACTATCCGACGCACCAGATGCGTGTCGGCGAAGTATCGGCCTCGCTACAGGCGGCTGAGATGCTCATCCGCGCAGACTGTAGAGAAATCATGGAGTCCGCTGCGGCTGACAGCGCATATTCGTCCATGGAGCGGTCAAACTACCGTTCAAATGCGGCATACGCCGGCCAGCTCGCACGGCGAGCCGCCGAGGCGGTCTGGGATCTGATAGGTGCCCGCGGCGCGTATGCGACCAATCTGATTGCGCGATACTATCGAGACATCGCAGTAGCGTCGCGCCACACCGCGATCAACTGGGAAGTCAATGCGACCGAGCATGGTCGCGCCCGCCTGCGCCTGCCACTTACGAATCCATCGCTATAAGCCAGCCGGTCCGTCGGATGTTGCACGCATCCGACAGACCGCGTCTGCGCGTCCCAAACATTCCTCTAATCAATTCATTGTATCTGCCAACTGGCCTGTCGCTTGGTTGCAGCGCAACAAATCAGAAGCTACGTACTGCCCGTCTAAAAAACGCCACTTTAACTCGAACCTCTTGACAACTTTATTTGGATAGTTTGTTCTATATACCGTGACTATTTCGGCAATGTGGCCGGAACAACAAAATTCGGAGACAACGATCATCAGCACGCGCCGACATCCCGTCGATGCAATGAGCGAAGAGGCGCACGTCACTTAACACAGACGTACTCGCCTCCATCCGTACTATTCCAAGCTACTTCGGTATTTGCCGCCGGCCATGCCGTCTAGGTGCGGCGCACAAGAAACCAACTCTGTAACGCCTAGTACAGTCCCT
>NZ_JARESX010000164.1:0-2623 GCF_046026435.1 Paraburkholderia sp. RL17-381-BIF-C
TTTGCAGCCTCGCTTCGCCGAGCATCAAGTTAAGCGCCTGCCTGGCGTAGCCGTTGCCTCTCTTCCACGGCACGACAGAGAAGCCAATATGTCCAAGCACGTTCGGCGGCAATTCGGTCGTTCCAGCCTGCCAACGAAATCCGATTGCACCGCTAACATCGCCGTCCCAGATCCATCGGACAACGCTTGGCAGACGGGCCACGGTCGAGCCATCGGGCAAAGGAATCGGGCCGCCCGATGCGGTTGGATCGTCCAGGCCACCGACAAACGCCTCCGCGTTCACTTCGATGGCGTGCAATTGTTCGCGCGCAGCGACCTCCTTACGAACATTGTCAGGTGACCATCCCGTCTGAAGAGCCGAAACGTAGCTCGGAAGCAATGCGGTCGTAGGTTTCAACAATTCAATTGCGCTCATTTTGTCCGGTGCGTGTCAGGGAGCAATGATTGTCAGCAGTTTAAGCAGTGCCGCCAAATGTCTCAAAATGGCCAACTGGGATCTCACGCCTACTCGGGTCCGTCAAAATCCTGACGCAGCGAACAAGCCGGCTTTATATTGATTTGATTCGAAAAAAAACGGTCCAACAGCCTCAAGTGACGTCGAATCATATTTTCCCTCCTGGTAGGCAAAATTTTCCCAGACGTAGAATTCGCGATCGCGCCGCACGAGGGCCGAATATGCGCCGCAGCCAACATCGCCGCACTCTGGGCAGATGTAAAGCAGCACACGCTTTCCGTTCTCAGGCGGAACATCGAGCAGAGTCGCGCGAGTACGCTCGCATGACTCTGCATACCCACTCACAAAGCAACCCATGAAATCCGAGTGTCCTCCAGCATTTTTCACCAGCATTTCCAGCAAAGACTGCCCGTCTATCAGGAAGTCCGCAGAGGTTCTCTCAGTGCGGGTAGCAGCCCCCGACACGGTCCCTGGTCGATGAAGTGTGCGATGTCCAAGTAGGTTCATGTTCGTATACGGAATCGGCTTAATTTGTCGGCATTGTCAACGATTGAGGAGCCCGTGTCGAATGACCGTTCGTGGCCGAACCCGGGCCAACGCGAGCCCCGCAGATCGCTGATCGCAGCAGATATGCGAAAGGCATGGACCGACCCCTTGCTGCTGGTCGAATCGTCGAAGTCCCAAGGGCCGATTTCGATTGTTCAAAGGTCATTCGTGAAGATCGTAGGTGTAGCACGCAATCAGGCGAGCAGATCGGAAGCGTTTTCACTTTCCTCCTCGCGCCACCACCGCGCAAGGGCAGTGTCATGAGCCCAGCAGCCCCGCCGCGATGTTCACGCACAAACCGAGCACCGCGACGTTGAAGTAGAACGACAGGATCGATTGAGCGAGCGTCACGCGGCGAATTTCGCGCGAGCGTAGCACGACGTCCGAGGTCTGCGACGCAACCGCGATCGTGAACGAGTAGTAGAGGAAGTCCCAGTAGTTCGGCAGCAAATGGTGGTCGGGGAACTTCAACGCGGTTTCTTGGGCGTCGGTGTCATAGTAGAGCCGCGCGTAATGGAGCGTGAAGATTGTCGGAATCAGAAACCATGCGCCCATCAACGTCAGACCGGTCAGCAGGTAGTGCGATACGATCGACGCGCCTCCCGCACCCTTCGCCGAGGCGAGCTCCAGTACGATCGCGGCGATGCTCGCGACCGTCGCGATACAGATTACGAACAGCACGACGCCCGCGTTTTCGTCGTCGCGTATCGCGTATTCGCGCACGCGGTGTTCCTCGGTGAGAGCCATATGTACCCAGATCATCAGCAGGTAGCTCCAGACGGCCGCGTCCCAACCGAGCAGTGTGCGCGTCAGCGGACTCGTATGGCCGGGGAAGAGGAGCGCGACGACGACGCCGATCGCGAGGCCGATCACCGTGCGGGGACGATTGCGAAGAAGCTGCGGATAGTATTTGATAGACATAGGAATCGACGAAAGATCTTTCGCAGCGGCCTTACCCGCCGCTTTCAGTAGACAGTCGACTGCGCGGCCGCGGCGCAACCCGGGTCGTCATACCGCCGTCATTGCAATCATGCATGCAACACCGCGCACGCGGTGCGTGAATCTTCGCACGGATACTAGACCGCTTTCCGGCGCGGCTGAGTTGCCGCATTCCTTGAATACTATAGGCTACGGCCAAGACGGCCATCTATGATCAGGCGGGTAATTGGGCGTTCGGGAGCTGCTGGTGGGCACACTGCACAATCCAGTCTCGCCGTTTTGACGGCAGACAATGAGCTCGACGAGAAGATCATCGCGCTACAGGAAGAGGAGTCGTTGCAGGCGGACGGGATCCTCTGGGCTGACGTTCGTCTCCTGACTTAACGGCACCACGAGCCGGTCCGGCTGACCATTTTTCCGCGTGCTACTCCGGATTGAACTCAGCGTGGCAGGGACGGCGGTGTTTGAAGAGATGTAAGCTCCACACCGTGCCTACGTCATAAAGCACAGTTCGGGCGCTGCGCAGCTTTCCGCAACCGCATTAGCTGCGATGTGTCGCGCGAAGCGTGCGGGACTGCACAGATATATGCATCCCTTCCTGCCCGCGCGCGCGGCAGTCCCGCGGTCATCGTCTTGCCGCACCTTCGCCGAATGAATCAGCCACCGGCGTTCCGGTGGGCTAGT
>NZ_JARESX010000165.1:0-2585 GCF_046026435.1 Paraburkholderia sp. RL17-381-BIF-C
GGCAAACCTCAAGCGTGCGCATGCCCTGCTGGAAAGCGGCAAGTCACGCGGCAAGATCGTGCTCGAAGGCTGGTAAGCAGTGAGGCGCGGTGCCAGAAACCCGGCTCATTGCCCGCTTCGTGGCTTCGCGCGCCTTCGCTGAAGGTCTTTTCAGACATCGGGCGCTGGCCTGCCAAGCGCCTACTTTTCTCCGCATTACACAGGCGCATAGCGCACTAGCAAATCTGAGGATTTTTATCATGACCATCACTGTTGCTATGGAATCCATACCAAAACCGCCGGTGCATCTGATTGATGGATTTCGTAATGCACCGACGGCTGTGATCTCCGACAACCTCGCCCGACTTCCGGGATCGGTGGGGTTGCGTCCTTATCATCGTGGCGCAAAGCTTGTAGGCATAGCTTTCACCGTTCGCACGCGCCCTGGCGACAATCTCGCTATTCACCGGGCTCTTGAACTGGTCGGGCCGGGCGATGTCATCGTAGTAGATGGCGGGGGTGACGAGACCCGTGCGCTGGTCGGCGAAATCATGAAGACGATTGCCGAGTGGCGAAAAGCAGAGGGTTACGTGATCGACGGTGCGATCCGCGATGTCGCGGCATTTGCCGCATCCGACTTTCCCTGCTACGCGCGCGCAGTCAGTCATCGTGGCCCGTACAAGAATGGCCCCGGCGAGCTCAACGTGCCGGTATCGGTTGGAGGCTGTGTAATTTCCCCCGGCGACTTCGTGGTCGGTGACGAGGACGGCATAGTGTCATTTCCAGCCGCGGTAGCCGCAAACCTTCTAGACGCCGTACAGGCTCAAATTGCGCGAGAGGAAGAGATGATGGGGGCGATCCGCGAAGGACGCTATGACGGCATTTACGCCAGATCCTGACAAGCCGGCGAAATCGACCCGAATTCACGGCGTATCAACAAACAGAGTTTATGGAGTCCTCGATGACAGTGCCAGTCGTTGCAATCTTTCTCGCCAAGCCCGGCGAAGAGGCAAAATTGGAAAAGCTCTTTAGGGGTGTAATTGCCACCACCCTCAAGGAAGAAGGTTGTATCAGCTATCAGCTCAACTGTGACCTGGATCAGCCACGACGCTTTGTATGGACCGAAGAGTGGGAAAGCCGCGAGCATCTGGACAAACACGCTGCGTCCCCACACATTGCTGCGATCCTGGCTCAAGTGCCTCATCTCGTTGAAAGCGCCGAGGTGATTGCGCTGCGCAAGGTGGACGGCGGTGCGGCATGAAGTAACTGTTCGCGGCGAGTTTCATGCGGCCGACGCGAAGGTTTTAGCCAAGTGGACACTGCGGAATGTAGAAAAGAAAATATGCATAAGGCCAACCTGTATCTACTCAGACTTCGTCAATCGAGCTAGGGTGGGTTTCCTGAGGATCGACGATATCCTCGTGTCGTAGGCAATTATTCGCATACAAAGAAATCTACGCTCTGTTGACCATGGACGTGTTATCGCGATAGCTCTTTACGGGTTGTCCGGAGAGACAGCTCGTTGAGTCTTACCTGAGAAGTGGAAAAAGGAATGGCGGCCGAACCTCAAGTAGAGCCGAGTTTGAAGGAGACGCAAATGGAAAAGGCTGAAAGATCCTTGCGATCTATGGTGGAGAAGTGGCTTTTGATGGCTCCTTCGGTGTCGGTTCGGGTGATACGAGGAAATCGCGTAGGCTCAAATGGGAGGCGCTATGTCTGCGTCGAAGCATTGCAATCGGCTGACATGTTTGCAATCTATTTATTTCGTCAAGGTGACGGTACTTGGGAGGTGTTTCCGCCTGATGCCGAACGTCAGGCGATGAGTGTTTTTTGATGTGCGATACGCTTGGGATATGTGCGCATGCGACTGAAAGCTGGTCGCGTCTATAACCGAGAGGAGGTTCGCTGTGTTTAACGAATCAAACCAACTACCGTACGAGCACGAACGCGATCTGGACGCGTGGACATGTGCTTGGTATGACGCAGCCGTTGCAAGGAACTTTGTGCGATCTCCCTACCACCCTGACGCCGCGACCGTGAGGCGTCTTCAAGCCTATTTCCATGCGGGGCTGTTGCCTGCGGACGCCGCTGAAGCCTGCTTCGGGATAAAACATTAAAAGAGCGTTGCGTTAACGTATTTTGTTCGAGCAAGTTTTACTATTGGGTGCTCAAATGCGTCAGCTAACGTGAGCCTCGTCGGTAGTGTCTCTCTTTGTGAGGGCGGATGCAGATAATGCAGCCTAACTACGAGGCATTTTTAAAGTTACTGAAGTCTATCTCGCTTCGACGGCAACGCTATCTAGTCTCTCACCGAGGCTCTCTCCTTAGGAATGAACTCCCGGTCGCGTGATCGACCCTCGGGACTTTGCGTCCGCGAGTTTGTTTCGAGAGCGGTTGCCATTTCAGAACTTTGACTATTTTCGTAAAAATCAATGATGGAGACAAACGATGTTGGGGTGCCGATTGAGCGGCACGTGGGCGAAGATCGCGTGGCGCTCACGCCCGAGGTGGTTAAACGCCTCGTCGAACGTGGCCTTACAGTAAGAGTAGCTTCACAAGCGGGCGTGAAGGCCACGTTTTCAGATGACGACTACCAGAAAGCTGGC
>NZ_JARESX010000166.1:0-2353 GCF_046026435.1 Paraburkholderia sp. RL17-381-BIF-C
CTTGAATTCGCTTCCGGTGACTTTAACTGCGCTGCACCGATACCGACCGTTCAGCCTCAACTCGACGGCGTGTCGTGAGCGTGAGCATTCTTTCTGAGGGCCATTGCGACCGTTTCCTCGTTCACGATCGATGAGGTAACCAGGCTTGCGGTTCCTCACCAAGCGTGCTCAACTTTTTTCCTCGCAAGACAAGTGGCAGAAAATGTCTTTGTTTAGAATTCCGAACAGAGCGTGAATGAGGGAAATGACGTGGGACGGGTCACCAAGATTCTTTTTATCGCGGCGCTAATCGTATTTACAGCTTGCCTCGTAGTTGGGGCGCGGACATTCGTATGGCAGGGCATTAATTACGAATTTGCTCAGAAATGGATAAACCTTCAGCACTGAGCACCTTTTTATCGACGGTTGGTCAGCTTGCGGCGGTGTGAGATTCGCGCAGTCCATGCCGCTCGCATGGGGCAGTGATCGGCCCAGAAGTGAGCGTTCGACAATTGTCAACGGATCGTCGACAATTCGTCGCCGGCTCATGTACATACCGGGCTAACAAAACTCACCGATTCCAACCCGCGGCATCTAGGAGCCCTCGTATGCCCGCACCCTACATCGGCGGCTGCCTCTGTGGTCAGATTAAGTTTGAGCTCAGGCATGAGCCGCTCACTTTTTATGTTTGCCATTGCACTATATGTCAGCAGAGAACAGGCGGCGCTGCGCTACCTGTGATGTGGGTCCGTCGAGCCGATTTGCATGTTGTAGAAGGTGAGCCGATCATGCTGATATTTGACTTTGGTCGTGGGCAGCGGCGTAGCAAGGCATGTCCGCGCTGTGACACCCGGCTTTGGGCAGAGCCAAATGATCAGCCCCATTTGGCGATAGTCAGACCGGGGACATTACTGAACCAAAGCGAATTTACCCCTATAGCGCACATATTTACGCGTAGCAAACAGCCATGGTTTTTGATTCCAGACGGCGTTCCCACTTTTGAAGGACGGGTCGGCGACCAAGAGGAGTTGCTCCGGTTATGGCGTGAAAGGAAAGTGGACGGGAAACAAACGCAGTAGTGATGCAGGGTCACCAGTGACCGGGCCACGCGGCGACTCACACGTCGACGTCGACTTAATCTAATCACCTTCGGGCTGAGTTCTGCCCACACATGGAGACGTCCGGCACCGTCGCCTGGGTCGGCGACAGTCGATCGCCGACCACTTCGCTACCTGGGATTCGACAGATCTGGCGACGGCGATCGAATTGACCAACTTCACAACGGATGGAGCCCTAAACGATGACCTCAAAAAACATCCGCAGAGCAACAGCCGATGACGTACCGGCTGTTACACAGATCCGGAACGACGCGCATGCGAAAAAGGTGGCTCACGGCGACTATGCATGGGGCAAGGAAGGAGATGGCTTTTCCGAAGGATGGGTGCTAAACAGTCTCTCACGCAGAGCGGTGTATGTTGTGGAGCAGGACCGCATGCCCGTGGGGACGTTTTCTCTGGATTGGGATGATGAAGTGTACTGGGGAACTCAAGAGCCAATCGCGGGTTACGTGCATGGACTTTCTGTAAGAAAAGGCTTTAACGGCCTTGGACTTGGGAGTTTCATGATCGATTGGTGCGCTAACCAAGTCAGCATTCTGAACCGACATTTGGTTCGACTTGGTTGCGACGCGAGAAACACCGCGCTATGTGCCTACTATGAGTCGCTTGGCTTCGTCCGCGTAGGAGTCAAGCCAATGTCCGGGCATGGCGGCTATATTGATTCTCTGTACGAGAAATCCGTGAAATCTATGCGCGGGCGGCCCTCGGCCAGGCTTCTGATCACCACCCCAGAGCGGCGCGTGTTGTTGTTCCGTTTCGCGCATAAGTCTGGGGCGCTCGCTGGAAAGGCCTACTGGGCAACCCCGGGTGGCGGTGTCGAGCACGGCGAGACGTTTGCGGACGCAGCGATACGAGAGCTCCGTGAGGAAACAGGCATTCGCAATGCGCAAGTATCCCACCCGGTCGGCCGCCGCGAAGTGCCCTTGCAATTACCGGACGGCGAGCATGTGCTCGCGGTCGAACAGTATTTCGTCGTCAACGCTGAAACGGAATCCATTTCACGCGACGGTTGGACTGCGGAAGAGATGGAAGTCATGGCGGATCACAAATGGTGGAGCCGGGAGGAACTGTCTAGCACCAGCGAGACTATCTATCCGGAAGGACTAGTCGAGATGCTAGATGGGGCGGGCGTCTTTGGCACCGAATGACCGCTTTGAAGCAAAACGGATGACCGCTTCGGGTCGCGTGCTGCCGATCGCGACTACGCGAGAGTCGGGCAGTCTATACCGGTTGCATGAGGCAGTAATCGCCCCACT
>NZ_JARESX010000167.1:0-2141 GCF_046026435.1 Paraburkholderia sp. RL17-381-BIF-C
AAACACCAATCCTAATTCGTGTGTGATCGTACGCACGGATCGGCTTTGCAAGCCGTGGCGTCTGTCAAATAACGGATATACGTTTATGGCGGTGTGGGAAAGCGGAGTAGTTAATGGCATTAATCACAAGGGATTGCCAGTTGTAGATGGGTTCATCGTAAAAGTGTACGATGATGGATATCATATCCCGACAGTTGGACTTGGGCATAAGGTTTTACCGCAGGACAACCTGCATCCTGGCGATGTGATAAGTGTGCAGCGTGCCAGGGATTTTTTTGAAGTCAATTTGCGACCTGTCGAAAGGATTATTAACAATGATGTTAATGTCCCGTTATATCAACATGAATATGATGCGCTTGTGTCTATTCTTTTCAACTCGGGTCCGTACAAGCACGAGGGCGATCCGTGGTATCCAGAAACCCGCTCACACCACCTGGCGAGTTTTCTAAACAGAGGGGATTTCAATAGAATGCGGGACGTTATCCGGGGATTCGTTGCATCTCGCGTGCCCAACCGCCGCCGCGTGGAAGCACGACTTTTCGAATCAGGAAATTATGATGCGAGCCATTAATATATTTTTCCTGCTGTTCGTCGTTGCCACTTCGGCATATTCGTCAGACTCAATTTACGGATCGGAGTTTGATTATAGAAATGCAAGGCCAGCCAGTGTCTACTTCGGCGGGAAAACACAAACTCAAATCAAGGCGTTTTGCGATAAGGACGCTAGTGCGACAATGGACCTGTCGGCCTGTGCCCAGTTTAGATTTGAAATTGCTTCCCGCGAACTGGGAAAGAGAGTCGCCAAAATTGAAAATATTATGGCAATCGGTGATAAAGATCATCAAGCCGATGACGAACCGACGGCGCTTCCTTACTTCAAGAAGGCCCAGGCGAACTGGCAACTCTATCGGGACAATCAATGTTACGCCAGTGTGTATGAGGTCGGGCAGGCATCGCTTCGGTTCGTTGATTTCTGGGATTGCATGACGCGAATCACGAAAGCGCGGCTTGACGATTTAACGAAGCCTAATGCCGGTGAATAGCCACGATAGAGCGATCAAACTGGCAACTATGATGCGCGCCATTAATATATTTATTTTTCTATTTTTGTTTGCCAATGCGGCATATTCTTCATCGTCGATCTATGGGTCGTCGTTTGATTACAGAAAGGCGGGGCCGGCGCGCACGTATTTTTCTGGAAAGAACCGTGAGCAAGTTGCAGCGTACTGTAAAAAGGAAATGCTCGGCACGATGGATTTGGCCGCCTGCTCACAATTCCGTTATGAGGTGACAGTGGAGGCTCTAAATAAGCAAATTTTGGAAGTGGAAAAACTCCTTCGGGCTGATGATGAATATAATCGTTCATATGATCAACCATCCTCACTACCTTTTTTCAAAAAATCTCAATCGAGTTGGGAAATTTATAGGGATAACAATTGCTATACCGATGTCTATTCGGTAGGTCAGGCTTCGTTGCACTTCGTTTATTTTTGGGATTGTATGGACCGGATCACCGAAAATAGACTGAAGGAACTATCCAGTGGCAAAGGTGATGAATAACTGAGTCGCCCAGACGGGATTTTATTTAAGGATGGGGATCACGATGCGAGCCATTAAGACAATCATTGCGACGATTGGCTTTGTTTTTGTCACGTCTGCATTTGCAGATACGGCATGTGAAAAACATGCAAAAACGCGTAATGATTTTTTGGGATGCTCGAAAATTGATGCCGACAAGATGCTTTCCGATTCTAAAAGTCTATATCTGAACATCAGGGAACTTGCCAAAGGTGACCGCCGGGCTGCAATGGATAAAAATTATCAGATATGGAAAGAAAAAATTAAATCTGATTGCTCAGTGTTAGCCTATTCATTCAATGGGTGGGGAGAACGCTATACGCCGGATACTGACTTTCAAGTTTCAGAATGTCGAAAGAACATCGCGGCTCAGGAACTTGAGTTTTACAAATGGCTCGCGTGCCCTGGCGATATGGAAACATCCCCAATTCCAAAGTGCGTAGCCATAAAAAAGGCGCTTGACTAGAGCCGATAGCACGACACGATCCCCGCTTCGGCGGGGATTTTTACGCAGTCTCTCGGGGTCGCTTTCGCAGGAGCGGGAATCGATCCTCTCGGCACTC
>NZ_JARESX010000168.1:0-2101 GCF_046026435.1 Paraburkholderia sp. RL17-381-BIF-C
CAATGTGACTAACTGAGGAATATATGATGCACGCTGTCGTAAAGAGTATTTCAAGTGACGAGTCCGACATAGCGAAGTTCTTACCGGAGGACATGGCATGCTTTTCCTTGAGTCTTCGTGTTCGAATCGGATCTGACGAAACATCGGGAGCAGACGACTTTGAACTTTGCGTTTGCACGCCGGAATGGCTAAGAAAGACTGTGTGGGAGCCCCGCTGGGGACGTCATTTGCTGATCGTTCGGGAGTACGATCTCTCCGCTATTGAACAATGCATTCGCGATTACGTCGCTGGGTGCCATGGCAGCAATTGGAGTGAAATTGCCGGAAAACTAGCGCGCGTTTTCGGATGGGAGTTCGAGGACTACCAGGGTTGATCCTGCCTTGTCGATAAGATTGGGGACTGCAATCTCTCGCCACAAACAGTTCGGCAGCGGCCACAACAGATCTTGTGCGTCAAGGCTTCACGATTCAGGCACGGCTGAATTTGACGAACGGGGCCACTCGATCTGTGGTCGACATCGCCGCCGTTAGCGGGGGCGCCTAACTGGGTCGGCTCTGGTGCGAATATGGAGGCCGATGGGTTACGCTCAGGGTTTTGGCGCGCGCAGGGCAAACAGAATGAGTAAGCAGAGGAACATTGACAAGCTGTTCGAAGGTCGGTATTTCGATCGCGAGGCCGGGTTTGGACTTTTTAGAAATGTCCGGTTTTGAAGTTCAGAAATATCTACTTTCAAGGGCTTTTAAGCACCGAGCCAACCTGCTTTCCGGCAGTTCCCAGAATCGCCTCATTCAACTCTTCACGCGTCAGTTCCCGCTGCTTGCGGGCGCCCACCTTGCGCTCCTCCGGTCGCGGCGCGTCGCCCTGATTGGTCCTTGACGGCGTGCCCGACGCCCGCCGGTCATCACGCTGCGCCTGGATCACCTGTGCCATCTGCAACGTGTGTCCGAGCCGCTTGTTGTCGACCACCGCCGCGTGATCGATCTCCGAGAGCCGGTCATACGGTACGCAGGGCAGGGCAGCGCCATTGACCCGGATCTCGATGCGCCCATCCGGATACTCGAATACGTCCAGATAACGGTGGATCAGGCTGCGGTTCGCCATCGTATCCTCCAGCAGATAGATCACCCGGTCGTACTGCACCGTCAGCACCTTCGACACGCGACGCGGCACGCGAACCGTCAGGATCAGATCAAGATCGTCGCCGGCACGCAGCGGCCGGTGCGCATCGAATGTGCTCCGCGGCATCTTGCCAAACCGGCCGTTAAAGTCAGCGATGAAGTGGGGCGCATAAGCTTTGGCCGCCTCCTTCGTGCTGATTGCGCGCAGCCGCAGTTCCTTCACGAGACGATCCTGCAATGTCAGATTCGCGCGCTCGACGCGGCCCTTGGCCTGACTGCTATTGGCGCAGAACGTATCCACATTCAGCTCGTACAGCGCGCGCCTAAACTGCATCACACCCTTGCCAGGCGTCACCGAATGGCTGTTGCAATAAAACACGCTGGCCTTATCGCTATACAGCGCCACCGGCTTGCCATGCGGGTCAAGGTACGCGCGCATTGCTTCGAAGTAGCTGAAGGTCGATTCGGTCGCCGTGAAGTGCAGCGCCATCAGCCGGCCCGTTGCATCGTCGATGGACACCAGCAGCGCGCACGCAGGCGCACGCTCCTCAAACCACCGGTGATCACTGCCGTCGATCTGCACCAGTTCGCCCAGACACGCACGGCGGTTTCTCGGCTGGTGCAGCTTCGGTGGCCGCTGTTTGCGAGGAATCCACAGCCCGGCTTCCCGCATCCAGCGCCGCACGGTTTCCTTCGCCATCATCACGCCATGACATTCGGCGAGCTTCTCGCACGCCAGCGTCGGCCCAAAATCCGCGTAACGCTCACGCTCACGCACCAGCGCCATGGCCCGTGCACGCAGATCAACCGGCAGATCGCGGTTGCTCGGTTGGCCGCGCCGAAATAAGTCCGGCCGGTCCTGCAGCCTCGTAGCGCCGCACCAGCCGGCCGACCTGACGCTCACACAGCTGCAGCCGCTCGGCCGCCAGCACGACAGTCAGCCCGGAGCAGGAAACCGGACATTACTAAAAAGCCCTGACAT
>NZ_JARESX010000169.1:0-2076 GCF_046026435.1 Paraburkholderia sp. RL17-381-BIF-C
GCGCGATTATTCGCGCCCTGTCTTTCTGGAAAATAGGTAGACGCTGGCCCGCGTGACTTTCAGGCTCCGCAGGCGGTCAAAGGGAGAAACACCCGCCTGCTCATGCCTGCCCCTGTCGCGGACCAGCGAGCCCATTCAACCACAGTTGCTTTTCAACCAGTGGCGTTGTGTCGAAATTTGACAATTGACGCGCGCCGCTTCAAATGTTCGTCTCCCACGTTCTCCCGCCGTCTCCTTTGCTCCTATCCTCACAGCCGCTAAACCAGGCTGGAAACAAGAGTGCATCCGCATGTGGCCCGATGACCCTGACGCGCGACGGGCGTACCGTGATCGCGGATTCTCTCGTCACCGTCGAGGATCATGTTCGGCTCGACGTCGGGGTGCAGCCGGCACTCTATGAGGTCGCCCTTACGGGCGACGGGTCGTCCGGCGTAACGCATGGTTTGAGAGGCGGTGATAACTTTGCCGCCGTGGTCGGTGGTGTCTCCGAGTCGGATAAGGTCGATCATTCATTAATTCCCGTTTAAACAAGACTTGAATATTACTTCCGGATATCACGAACGACGAAATATAAAGATTTTGTTGCAGCATCCAATAAATAGCCACCGCGGACATTTTGAAAATTTCCGCTTCGGCCCAAGCCATCAAAATTAAAACTTACGCAAAAAAATTCTTTATTATTTCCGCTTGCAATGCTCCACTGCGCCAGTGCTGGATTGAATGGGCCAGGCTTTATTCCGTGACTATCTCCCAGCGGTCGCGCCATGGATAGTCGGTAGAGTTTGCCAAGGTATATTAACGCCTGATCTTTTTTATTCTCCGCATAGCCGACATCGGAACCGCGATATTCGAACTTATAGAGTGCATCGAAACCATCGACGTATTTATCTTCTCGCGTAATCTCGTCAGCACTGAGACTTACAACTGTTACAGAGGGAACTATCGTTTCCGCCCGTAGGCAACTGTTCACTATACTTTCGTTTGGTTGAGCGGCGCAATTCGCGCCGGACACAATGAGACCTGCCAACACAGCGAGAGCAATCCATTTCATTTGTATTCCTTCGCGCCGGTGGTATCTATGTATTGCTGATTAAATTTCCAGAAAATCGTACCGCCAAGGCCGGCCGTCGAGTCGTAGACATGGTCGTATCGCCCCATTTCATCCTTTTTAATTGTCACCGTATGCGTTTTTTTATTCTTTATTTTCGTCGTCCTATACAGAATTACGAGCCGAGTCGAATCTTTAATATTGCAAATATTATGACTCGGATCGGCAATCGCAATTCCCTGCCTCACTTTAAAATGATGTGAGTAATTTGTTTTGATATCGGCACCATCCCAAAAATAAGCGCCATTCGATTTATCCGGGCCATCAGCCAGTGCATTGCGTGCAGCAGCGATCGCGGCCCGCATGGCAGGGTCGCTGGCTATCTTGTCATTTGTCGCCTTCATCAGCTTGTTGTAGCGGGCATTACCATCACTGACGACGAATGAAAACGACGGCTCGCCTTTCACAAACGTAGACATGTCGGAATAACCACGGGCGTCGCGTTGTCGTTTAAGCACACTAGCAATAGCCATCATTTCATCGGCATTGTCCTGTAAAGATGCCTCTCCATAAGCCATCGCTGCAAGTAGCCTTGTCTGGGCATCGATTGGTTGCGGCGAAGCCTGTGCGCTCGGGGATGTGGGTCCATCGGCCGGCGGTGAAGTGCTCAAAGAGTTGGAGTCGGTCATGCATCCTTCCCTGCCGAGTCTCGCGCAATCCACGTAACAAGTTTCAGGGGAGACTGCCCGAAAAACTTCACCGTTTCACCGTCAGAATATTCACCTTTGTTCGTATGAAGATCGTTCCCATCGCTGTAAAGGTCGTAGCGGTATCCGTCCACGGGTCCAACTCCGTCGTGCAATAAGCTGAAGCTTTGTTCGATAACTTCTTCATCGGAAGAAGGCAAAGATGGCATAGGCACCGGCTTTGTATCAGGCCTCAGTACGTCCCACCATGCGCCTTTCGCAAGGATTGGCCCCGGTGAGCCGTTGATGATGCCGTCGCCGTTGATCTGGATATACGAGCCG
>NZ_JARESX010000170.1:0-1810 GCF_046026435.1 Paraburkholderia sp. RL17-381-BIF-C
AGGCCTAGGGAAGGCTGATGCGCGGCGCGTTCGCCAGGAAATAACCGAGACCGGATGTAGTACGATTCGGCATTGACAATGCGAAGTGTCCGCTCGGAAGCCCCATCCAGGGGAACAATTATTATGAATATACTTTCGATATGGCCGACCTTGGTCATTCTCGGCATCACCATCCTCGTCCTGTCGGCGAAACGGGTTTTTTCGTGTCTCGATACCGCTCCTGTTGCACATCAACATCGACTGGATTCAATTGACGGATTGCGTGGCATCCTTGCTTCAGCGATTGTATTCCATCATTTTGTAATGACCGCCTACAACTTGAAGAATGGGACATCCGGGTTGCCGCCATCGCCCTTTTATTCGTTTATCGGGCCAGGCGCGGTGGCCGTATTCTTCATGATCACGGGATATTTATTTTGGGGTCGCCTGATCGATCGGCAGGGCAATATCAAATGGCTTGAGTTGTATGTCAACCGCGTATTCCGGATTTACCCGCTCTACCTGTTTCTGATCATCGCGTACTTCATATTTGTCATTCGTCATGTCGGCCTTCCGGCAACTCAGACGATGGGTCAAACGGTCGCGCAACTGTCGCAATGGCTTTTTTTCGGAATCGTCAACCAGCCCACGCCGTTCCTGAATCGTCCCGAGTATCTGGGGCTGGTCGGGCAAACCTGGAGCCTTCATTATGAGTGGCTCTTCTACATGGCGCTTCCGCTGCTAGCCAGCTTCGCGCGCGAGAAGGCTACGGTTGCGATCACGGGTTCAGCCTTGATGTTTATGCTGTTCGCTAACAGTGTGATCACCGATCTGACTGTGGTCTTCATTGAACACTTCCTGATCGGCATGCTCACGGCGAGCCTGCTTCGGTCATATCCCAAACTGAAGGGCAATGGCGTCATTCGTTCGTGTATTGCGATTGTTGCGGGTGCATTGGCGATCCAGGTATCGGGAGGTCCCTATACGAATCAGGCAACCGTCCTTCTCGGCATAGCCTTCTTTTGCGTGGCTTCAGGCGCTTCGGCTTTTGGCATATTGACCGCAGCAGGCACGAAACGGCTCGGCAATATCAGCTACAGCATCTACCTGTTGCACGGGCTGATTATCAATCTGCTGATGCAATTCCCCCGCTACAACGCCAATCTCGTCTTCACCACCCAAAGATTCTGGCTCGTCACATTGCTGACATACGCCTGCATCATCGCCGTCTCGATTGCGACTTATTATGTGATCGAGCGAGGTGGCATTAACCTCGGGCGCCGGGTCATTCAAAATCTTCCAGCTAACGCCACGAGATCGAGTAGCGCGCTGGCGGAATAGAAGCGGTTCCGCCCGGCTATCAGGCTACTTAGTCATACTCTCGCGTCGATTCTTGAGCGTAAGCGCGCTTAGTCTGATAGCCCCGCTCCGGTTGATGATTTACACTGAATCCTCACTACGATCTACCGGTCTACGAACGATAACGGGGAGAACGATGACGCCAGCAGAGAGGCACGACCTTTATCAGAGCACGCTTGAGAATTTGGTGCGCGCCAACGCGGCTACGGCGGCGATTCTTCGAGAGGAGACGGAGCGGCGATACGCTGAAACAGAACGCAGGCGCAACGCAGGCCCACTTAGGCGGCTGACCTGGAATCCATTTGCCCAAGCCGCAGCGTTTATCGCGCTCCCGATCCTGGCGGCCCGGTTCCTATCGTTGTGGTAATAGGTGATCTTTAGAACTTGCGACCGGTCATACCCACCGGGAAAACCGATGGGTATGGCCGAGTACATCAGCAATGGCCACAAAGACAGCGCTTACTGCACGCCC
>NZ_JARESX010000171.1:0-1785 GCF_046026435.1 Paraburkholderia sp. RL17-381-BIF-C
GCGCCTGCCGAACCGACTGACACTTCACCGTTAGCGGTCGATGCCGTACCCGAGAGCGTGCCCGTGCCCGGGTTGTAACCCGCGGCCGACAGGTTCGCCATCGTCGTCGCTGCGTTGCCCAACGCCACCGAGTTGACCGCTGAGGCCACAGCGTTCGTGCCGATCGCCGTCCCATTCGCACCGCTAACCATGGCACCACCACCAATTGCCGTGCCCAGCGCAGCCGAAACCTTCGCGTTCGTGCCAACCGCAACGCCCCAACTCGACAGCGAAGTATCAGCACCATTGCCCAGAGAAACGGATTTGTCAGCCGCCTTCGAATCTCCGCCGATGGCAATCGAATTGTTCGCGCCGGTTACATTCTGCGCGTTGTTACCGATCGCAATACTGGCCGCCCCCGCTGCCGTCGCACTGTCACCCATCGCAACCGACGAACCGCCAAGCGACGACGCCTTGTCACCGATCGCCACGGAGTTCGTTCCCGTTGCCGACGAGTCCGCCGCCGTCGAGTTCGCGTGGAAGTACTTGATGCCCGAACCGCTGGTGATGTTATTCACCGTGTTGTTGATGTTCGTGACGCTCGTGCTCAGGTTGTTCACGTTGTTATTCACCGTGTTCACCTTTGCGTCTTCCGACATCAACTGGCTCACGTTCACCGCGTCCGTGGCCGCCGAACCGGCCGCCACGTTCGTGATGCGACGCTCCTTGCCTGCTGAGCCCACCGACACTTCACCGTTGGCCGCCGAAGCAATACCCGAGAGCGTTGCCGAGCCCGGGTTGTAACCCGCTGCCGATAGGTTCGCTGTCGTCGTCGAGCCCTGCCCGAGCGCCACCGAATTGGCCGCCGTTGCCTTTGCGTTATAGCCGAACGCCGACGAATTCGCGCCCGTCGCAGACGAATATCCACCAATCGCGCTAGAACCCACAGCATTGGCCGAAGAAGCGTAGCCCATCGCCGTCGCTGCGCTGACACCTGCTCCGCTCGCTATCGATGATGCGCCGAATGCCATATCACCCGTGCCGCTTGCCGCCGCCGAGTTGCCCATCGCAATTGAGCTGCTGCCTGACGCAGTTGCCCGCGCACCGATCGCGACGCCTTGTGCGGCGCTTGAAGTCACGTTCGCCTGCGTGCCAATGGCAATCCCGTCCGAAGCCGCGGCGACCGTCTGATAACCCATCGTATTCGTGTAGGCACCCGAGGCCGTCGACGCCTGACCCATTGCCATTGCGCTCTGACCCGACGCCACCGCTGCGGGTCCAACCGCGACCGAGTTGGCGCCGGTCGTCGTCGAACTTGCGCCCAGTGCCACCGAGTTCCCCGCCGTCGCACTCGCGGCGCCGCCCAACGCCACAGAATTGGCCCCGCTTGCGGTGGCGGTATAACCCATCGCGCTCGCTTGCGCTGCCACGGCCGTCGCGCCGTAACCCAAAGCGACAGCATTGGTGCCGGTCGCATTGGTATTGCCACCGAGTGCTGTATTGTGCCCCCAGTTTCCAGAAGTGCCGTCCGCCGTCGCACCGGCGCCGATCGCTGTGTTGTACGCGCCATCCCCACCGTAGGAGCTGTAAGCGCCTGCAGCCGAAGCGTTCTCCCCGATGGCGATCGACTTGGCACCGCCGCCGGTAACGGCATTGCCACCAATGGCTACGCTCTGAGCCGCGCCCGCGGACGAGTCCGCCGCCGTCGAGTTCACATGGAAATACTTGATACCACCACCGTTGGTGATGTTGGTGACGGTGGTGCTCAGGTTGGTCACGTTGCTATTAACCGTGTTCACCTTGGCG
>NZ_JARESX010000173.1:0-1732 GCF_046026435.1 Paraburkholderia sp. RL17-381-BIF-C
GTCCAAGACCTGCAAGCTCGACGTGACGAGCAACACGCCGGGTGGTATGGGCAACTACGCGTGTATTAATGACCTTGTGCAGATTGAGCAGTGGTGCAATTCAACCGGCACGCCGCCGGACGATACCTGCCCGGTGGCTGACCCGGTGTTTCCCGCGAACGGGATTGTGACTCTCTTTGAAACTGACTTTGCAAGCGGCGACACGTCGCCGCTTGTGTTCAGTCGTAGCTACCTGTCGAAGCCGTTCGATAAAGCGCAGATAGCGATGGGCGGGTACTGGGCCAGTAACTGGCAGCGACGGCTTGATCTGACCTCGGTCAATGCAAGCACACCGAAAATCACCGCGTATCGGAGTAATGGGCAGCCTCTGATATTCAAATGGGTTAATGGCGGCTGGGCGGTGCCGGGTACGTCGGGTCTTTCGCTCATGAAAGCTGGCGACGGATACTTCTACCTGAAGGACGAACGGCTTGGCACGACCGAAACATACTCCGCCAGCACAGGTCTGTTTCACTCCGAGACAACACGCACGGGTATGTACCGTGAAGTTGGATACGTCGGACAACGGATGGATTGGATCGCTCAGTGGCCCGTTGATCGGATCGGGCAGACGGCATCGCGGCTTACGCTTAGTCTGACCTATGACAGTAATGGTCGCATTCTGAGTGTAGTGCCGCCGTCGGGCAACGCGACACATTATGCGTACGATGCGAAAGGCAACCTTGTTTCCGTAACCGCGCCGATTGGATACGTTCGTCAGTACCTTTATGAGGATGCGCGCTTCCCGAATGCAATGACCGGGATAAAGGACGAATCCGGTTCACGGATTGCAACATGGACCTACGACTCCAGCGGACGCGCAATCTCAGTCACCCATCCGGACACGACGCGTAATGTGTCACTAAGCTATGGCTCGGGCACGACAACAGTCGGCAACCTGGCTGGCAACAGCACATACTCTTTCAGTTCTGGCGATACGTCGCGTCCTGGCTCCATTGTCACGCCCGGTGGCACAGTGTCACGCACGTGGGATACCTCAGGGAATCTGAAACAAAGAGTTACCCCGGATGGGAATACACAGTACACGTGGGACAGCGCGAACCGACCAACGAAAGCATTTGCAACAGTCGCTGGCAACAAGACAGTAACAACCATCGAGTACAGTGACAGCAGTTCGCTGCGCCCGCATCTGGTCGCGACACCTGGAAAGATCAGGGCGTTCGTCTACGACACAGCAGGTAACGTCACTGGCTACGCAGAGTGGCAGACAACCGACCTGACGGGCGAACAGGGGATGCAGGCGGTTGCGGCGGGCGATCAGATGACAGTAGGCTCGCGCTACGATCAGGCGGGCCGGCTTCTGTCTGCCACTGTCGTACGGAATGGTGCAAAGACTGAAGACTGGACCTACACGTATGACGCGCGTGGCAACATCGCGACGACGCTGGACGCCGTATCGGGTTGGGCAATGCAAACCCTCGGTCGTGACGCCGAGAACCGCGCGACGCAGATAGCGGGTAATAGTGGTCAGGCAAGCATCGGATACGATGAACGTGGTCGCGTAAAGTCCTTTGGGTATAACGAACCGGCAAGTTCAGTGAATGGGGGACTCGCCCGTGTACTGGCAGTCGATTACCAGTACGCGGCGAATGGCTCGGTTTCGTCACATTCAGCGAAGGTTTCAACTAACGGCGCATGGTGGCAGCCGATCAGCGACGCAGAGCTAGGCGTT
>NZ_JARESX010000174.1:0-1667 GCF_046026435.1 Paraburkholderia sp. RL17-381-BIF-C
CTCGACACCGCGCAGGCCGTGCTCGAAGAGTCGGCGAAACTGTGCGGCGAAGTGCTGGCGCCGCTGAATGTGGAAGGCGATCGCAATCCGAGCAACTGGAAAGATGGCGTGGTCACCGCGACGCCTGGCTTCAAGGAAGCGTTTCGCCAGTTCGGCGTTGGCGGCTGGCAAGGCGTGCAACATCCCGTCGACTACGAAGGCCAGGGCCTGCCGAAGCTCATCGCCACCGCCTGTATCGAGATGCTGAACGCGTCGAACCTGTCGTTCGCGTTGTGCCCGCTGCTCACGGATGGCGCGATCGAGGCGCTGCTCACGGCGGGCAGCGAAGCGCAGAAACAGACCTACGTGCCCAAACTCATTTCCGGCGAATGGACCGGCACGATGAACCTGACCGAGCCGCAGGCCGGCTCCGATCTCGCGCTGGTGCGCACGCGCGCCGAGCCGCAGGGCGACGGTTCGTTCAAACTGTTCGGCACGAAGATTTTCATCACGTGGGGCGAGCACGACATGGCGAAGAATATCGCGCATCTCGTGCTCGCGCGCACACCCGACGCACCGGAAGGCGTGAAGGGCATTTCGCTTTTCATCGTGCCGAAGTTTCTCGTCAACGAAGACGGCTCGCTCGGCGAGCGCAACGACGTGCATTGCGTGTCGATCGAACACAAGCTCGGCATCAAGGCGAGCCCGACCGCGGTGCTGCAGTTCGGCGACCACGGCGGCGCGATCGGTCATCTGATCGGCGAAGAGAATCGCGGCCTCGAATACATGTTCATCATGATGAACGCGGCGCGCTTTGCGGTCGGCATGCAGGGCGTGGGCGTGTCGGATCGCGCTTACCAGAAGGCGGTGGCGTACGCGAAAGACCGTGTGCAAAGCCGTCCCGTGGATGGCTCGGCGAAGCAGCCGGTCGCGATCATTCAGCACCCCGACGTGCGCCGCATGCTTGCGACCATGCGTGGCCTGACCGAAGCCTCGCGCGCGCTGGCCTATGTAGCGGCGGCTCACTGCGACATCGCGCATCGTCACGCTGACGAAGCCACGCGCGCGGAACATCAGGCGATCTACGAATACCTCGTGCCGATCGTGAAGGGCTGGAGCACGGAGCTGTCGATCGATGTGACGAGCCTCGGCGTACAGGTGCACGGCGGCATGGGTTTCATCGAGGAAACCGGCGCCGCGCAGTATTACCGCGACGCGCGCATTCTGCCGATCTACGAGGGTACGACCGCGATCCAGGCGAACGATCTGATCGGCCGCAAGACCGTGCGCGACGGCGGCAAGGTGGCGAAGTCGCTGCTCGCCGGCGTGGCCGAAACGATCGAAGCGCTCGGTGCGCAGCAGGGTCCGGCGTTCGAATCGATGAAGAAGTATCTCGCGCAGGGGCATCGCTCGTTGAGCGCGGTGGTGGATTTTGTTGTCACCAATACGAAGAGCGATCCGAATGCGGTGTTCGCGGGCAGCGTGCCGTATCTGAAGCTCGCGGGCATCGTGCTTGGCGGCTGGCAGATGGCGCGTGCGTTGCTCGTGGCAGCCGGGAAGCGTGACGAAGATCCTTCGTTTTACGGTGCGAAGATCGCGACCGCGCAGTTCTACGCTGAGCATGTGCTGACGCTTGCGTCGGCGCTCGAGGCGTCGATTGTCAGCGCGAAGGGTGGCGAGAGTGTGCT
>NZ_JARESX010000175.1:0-1569 GCF_046026435.1 Paraburkholderia sp. RL17-381-BIF-C
CAGAAGGTGTTGTTTGAGTTTTCTTTTGGGTGAGGCGATGCCCGGTGAACTCTCGAACAGCCTGATCTGCAGGCCGCAAGCGTCTTGTATTACGGATGGCCTTCTGCTTCTTCGGTAACTCAGGAAAACGAGGTGTTTTTTGGGGTTCCGGTCCGCTGCATTTCATAACAGCGCAGGGTGACGGGGAAGGTCGCCATCGGCATGTCCTGTTCGTGGACAGGCGGACTCAATCGATCATGCTAAAGCACGAGCACTAGCGTTGTGACGAGATTTAAGACGACGTTGGCTCACCAAAGCTGGCAATCCAACCAATGCCGGTAGATGGCTTGCGTGGCAATTTTTATTCTGCGCATTCTTACCATTTTGACATTTCCAGAAGATCCGTCAGAAATTTATTCTGCGCCTTGCGGACGTTGTAAACACATTCACCATAAAGTGCTGGAAACATGGAACCATCTAAACTTCTCTCCCATCCCGCGCCTGCGTCGCGCTGCAATTCACAGAATTTCAGTGCATTGTCTTGTGCAGACATGTATGCGTCCAGTAGCTTCGCGTGAGAATTCGCCACTGGTATCTTCGCACGAACATTTTCATAAATCTTCTTGTTGTTCCTGGCTAAATCGGCACTCAGATTGCCATAACATAAGGCGTCTCCATATCCGCCGCCGAGATGTTTTAGACACTCTTGATCCGGTTTCGCCATGACCACGTTGCAAAGCCCTGCGAAGACGACGCAAAAAATAATCGCTTTGCTAATGAGAGGCATCGTAGACCCCCGACGCGAAAAGACGTGCCTCCGAATATCGCCTATGCGGCAAGCCGCGATTGTGTCCCACTCGGTAGGTACAAATGAAATCAGACATTGCCCGGTAGTGCCCAGTGTTCACTTTCTGGATTATGCCTGTTGCGCCGTCGCCCGCGCCGCAGTTATAAACGATGCTAACGAGAGCATCATATTCAAATTGAAATAGCGGCACCATTACATCACTATTCAGTCTTCTTTCCATTCGTTCGACATCCCGCCTCTTAAAGCCCCGCGCCCGCTCCAGTGATATTGACTGTCCAACCTGGATATGGTCTGTGGGTAATATCCGGTGCCCGCACCCAACCGTTGGAATGCCGGCGTTATCCAGATACGCTTGCAAAATAAAACCCTCCGTGACGTAGTGCCCTTGAAAGTTCACGCCGTTCAGTAGCCCCGACTCCCACACAGAAATAAAGGAAAGGCCACCACTACTGACAATCCACGGCTTGGCAAATCGGTCCGTGTACACCGTAACAGAGGAATTCGGATCGGTGTTGGTTGTTGCGGTTGCAAGTGCATCAGGCATTAGTGCTCCTCCTTGTGGCCGAGGTGGATTTGTATGGATTGCGCGCTATCCGTATGATGGCGACTAGTTCGGCCCTGCGAATCCGTTACACCGTGGACGCGGTAGCCCGATGGCAAGAGCACCGTGTAATACGTCTTCGGTAGCGCGCTACCAGCCGCGTCGAGTAGCGAAAATTGCTCATCGTAGCGATGGAGCTGCTTGTCGGGTGTTGCACCGTTCATACCAAGGGGAATCACGC
>NZ_JARESX010000176.1:0-1566 GCF_046026435.1 Paraburkholderia sp. RL17-381-BIF-C
ACTATTCAAAAGGAGGCATCCTGCCATGGCATCTGACGCATCGTCGCCTGCGACCAGCGATGCTACCGTCCTGCGCGACCAGTTCCTGTCGGCAATGAGCCGGGTACCGCTCAGCGTCGCGGTCGTTGTGGCGGGCGCGCCCGACGAGCGCATTGCGCTGACGGTGGGCACGTTCATCTCCGTGTCTGCGGACCCACCGATGGTGCTGGTTGCCGTGAAGGCAAGCAGTCCTCTTTACAGGGCAGTCTCGGAACATCAACGCTTTGTGATCAACGTGCTGTCGGCCGAACAGGTCGAGCATTCCGAACGTTTCTCAGGACGCCCGCGCACGGGCCGGCCTTACGATCTGGCTGAAGCCCGCTGGATCCGCGCGCCGGGTGAGACGCAACGTTACCTCGAAGGTGCGGTGGCAGCATTCGACTGCGAACTCGTCGAAGCCCGCTCCATCGCCTCGCACGTGCTGCTGATCGGACGCGTGGACGAGATCGTATCGGGCGCAGAGCATCCTCTTGTCTACTGCTCGCGCTCCTACGGCACGCTGTCGCCCCTTGGCGGCGCAGTGTGATCCTGGAACACGCATCCTCTAACAGAAAATGGCGGCAATCGCCGCTCGAATGGAGATGAAGGCATGAAAGCTGTTGGATACCAGAAGTCGTTGCCCATTGACGCAGCAGAATCGCTCGTCGATTTCGAGGCCAGCAAGCCCGAGCCGACGGGTCGCGACATCAGGGTCGCCGTCAAGGCAATCTCGGTCAATCCCGTGGACACCAAGGTTCGCAAGCGCGCTGAACCGCCACAAGGCGAATACAGGATTCTCGGATTTGACGCCGCCGGCGTCGTTGACGCGGTGGGTCCCGATGTCACCCTGTTCAGGCCGGGCGATGAAGTCTTCTACGCGGGCTCGAACCAGCGTCAGGGAACGAATTCCGAGTTCCACCTGGTCGACGAGCGGATCGTCGGGAAAAAGCCCCGGACACTGTCCTTTGCACAGGCCGCGGCGTTGCCACTGACCTCGATCACCGCCTGGGAACTGCTGTTCGACCGGTTGGGCGCGGTGCCAGGCAAGCAGCACGACCCCCGCACACTTCTGGTGATTGGTGGTGCAGGCGGTGTCGGTTCGATCCTGATCCAGCTCGCGCGCCGGCTGACCGGGCTGACCGTGGTTGCGACGGCCACGCGGCCGGAGTCGCAGCAATGGTGTCTCGATCTGGGCGCCCATGCCGTGATCGATCACGCGAAGCCGCTCAAGGAGCAGATCGCAGCGCTCAAGCTGGATCCCGTCGGCCTTGTCGCGAGCCTCACTGCGACCGACCAGCACTACAAGGACGTGGCGGACCTCATCGCGCCTCAGGGCCGCTTTAGCCTGATTGACGATCCGGCGGAATTCAACATTGCCGTGTTCAAGGCCAAGGCCGTATCGATTCACTGGGAGCTGATGTTCACGCGCTCGACGTTCCAGACACCGGACATGATCGCGCAGAACCATCTGCTTAACGATGTCTCCGATCTCATCGACAAGGGTGTCCTGCGCACCACGCTTGACCAGAGCTTCGGCACCATCAACGC
>NZ_JARESX010000177.1:0-1503 GCF_046026435.1 Paraburkholderia sp. RL17-381-BIF-C
ATCGGTGTTCTCGCACATTCGGCGCAAGTGGCAAGGCCGTCATACCTCCCGACTCGCGCTGCGCACTCGCCGGAACGGTCTGCCTTGAAGTGGATTTGTCTGTGCGCCGGGGGGCCGTCGGCTTCGCCTCGGCGTGATGCCAATCATTGAAATGTCAACGCCGGCGATCCAATCGCCAGCGGTCTGACACACCGTGCTGTCCCTTTGGGCGGTTACGCCCTGCCAAGCCTGGCCGCGCCTTCGCGGACGCGATCGCGGCCACGGAGTTGATCGCCATGTGCGTGACGGCCAACAACACCATTTTTTGATGCATTCCCTCGGAAGTTACTTAGTGCGGTCGCCGCGATTCCGACGGAGCGCCTAGGAAATTTCGGAAATGATGGCGGCGCGCACCTTTTAGCTTGGGTAGGTGATCACTGTCGGCACGACTTGTCTAAACTTGGTTTGCCGTCGCGATTGCGATGGTTCAGGTTCGACAGCCTGATGCGTAGAGTAGAACCCGCGCGTCTGTATCGCAGGCGCGCGTTAGCTTAAGCACGCCTCCTTCCCATGGGCGGGCCTTGGCATGGAGACCTACGGGTCTGCCGGTTTGGTTCTACGCCGGTCTGTCGACCTGTCACTGTGCCCGCTCACCACCCTCCACGCGCGTGACGGGCGATCCAGTCAAGTTTCAGGGAGATCGCGCCATGAGTAAATCCATCAAGAATTCTCGAATCACGTCGCGCCCACCCGTTGACGCACTTCAATACGAAAAGCTCGCCCTATCCGCTTTCGGTTTAGTTGAAAGGCAACTAGACCAACTGGACAAACTGATCAAGCTTGCGGCCTCAATAGTTAGGAGTCCGGCAGTGACGCGAGATGAGAGACATAGTCAGCGGAAGTTGCTGGAACTGTTAATCGACACTGGGGAGGATTACCAGCGCGAAGTCGAAATCGACCGTGAGTTGTATCAGGTCATCGCGCTCGACGCGAAGGGCGTTGCTCAAAACCGCATCACAGCGCGACACGCAGCGGACCTTCTCTCGAAGGCTACGCAGACTGCATCAGAAAAGCGCGAACGCATTGGCGCCACGAGAACGCTGGAGAACGGACGGACCCGCTTCCGAACGATCGCGCGAGCAACTACCACGGCACATTGACGGCGCAATGCCCCACTACGACAGGCACCTGAAAAACTAGAAGCACCGCGTCGCCAAAAGCTGAAGCATCGCGTCGCTACGTGACGAAGCCGCCACCTACGCGCCCTAATCGTCTAGAGGGCACTGCGACACTAACCCAAGCGCGAATCATGCGTCCACCATGAGCGCTCTGGTGAACACCAGTGCGGAGCCGCATCAAAAAAAAGAGGTGCACACTACGGCATTTCGCCGAGGCGAAGCCCACGGCCCCCACAGCGCACAAACGCAACCAATGTTTTTGAGCAGACCGTTCCGGCGAACGCGTAGCGTGAGGCGGAAGGCATGACGGCCATGTCACGAAGGCCGAGTGTGCGAGAACGCCGAC
>NZ_JARESX010000178.1:0-1481 GCF_046026435.1 Paraburkholderia sp. RL17-381-BIF-C
CGGACAGGATCACCATGACGATGCGTGAGCTGGACAGGTTCAAGGTCATTCAGGCCGTGGCGGACGATCTGCTCAAACCGTGGCGCGCTGCGCAGCGGCTCGGCCTGACGACGCGACAGATACGACGGCTGGTCGCGCGCCTGCGTGGAGATGGCCCGGCGGGTCTGGTGTCCGGCCGATGCGCGAAGCCGAGCAACAACCGGCTCGATGCCGGCACCGCGGCTCGCGCGCTGGCGATCATTCGCGAGCGCTATGCCGATTTTGGCCCGACGCTGGCGTGCGAGAAGCTGCGTGAATGCCATGGGCTGCGGCTGGCCAAGGAAACCGTCAGGCGACTCATGACCGATGCCGGCCTGTGGATTCCGAGGCGTCAGCGGCCGCCGAAGATCCATCAGTTGCGCAGTCGTCGGGCCTGCGTGGGCGAGCTGGTGCAGATCGACGGCAGCGATCACCGGTGGTTCGAGGAACGGGCGCCGGCGTGCACGCTGCTGGTGTACGTCGACGACGCGACCAGCCGGCTGATGGCGCTGCACTTCACGGCCACCGAGTCGACCTTCAGTTACTTCGAGGCGACACGCGGGTATCTCAGGCAGCATGGCAAACCGGTGGCGTTCTACAGCGACAAGGCCACCGTGTTCCGCTCGGCGCAGACGTCGACGACGGCCGGCAAGGGATTTACGCAGTCTGGGCGGGCCCTGTACGAGCTTAATATCGAGTCATGGTGTGCGAACAGCAGCCAGGCCGAGGGGCGGGTTGAACGGGCGAATCTGACCTTGCAGGACCGGCTCGTGAAGGAACTGCGGCTGCGTGGGATCGACACACATGAAGCCGCGAACGACTATGCGCCCCACTTCGTGGCCGACTACAACACGCGCTTTGGCAAGCCACCGAAGAGCGCTTTTAATGCACACCGGTCACTGCGCGACGACGAGGATCTCGACCTGATCCTGACGCACCGGGCAACACGCTGCGTGTCGAACACGCTGACCGTCCAGTATGACCGGGTGATCTATCTGCTCGAAGACACGGCCGCGAACCGTGGCCGGATCCATCACTACATCGACGTCTATGAATATCCGGACGGCCGCATCGATATCCGTGCGGACGGCAGCACTCTGCCCTGCTCCCGCTATGACCGGCTCTCGGAGATTGATCAGGGGGCGGTCATCGAGAACAAGCGTCTGGGGCACGCGCTCAGGGTTGCCCAGCAGGTGCAGGCCGAGCGCGATAACCGGCGCGCGGCAGGCTCGCCATCGCGCACCAATCGGGGTGACGAAGTTCGACCCAGGGTCCGTCCCACCGGGACGCGCAAGCAACGCGAACTCACCGTGGGCGACCTGAACGAGATCGTGCTGGGAACCGCCGGCGAACGGGCAGGCTCGGTGCTTAAAACCCCTTCCAGATAGAGATATTTAACCACTCAGAAGCGGACATCTGAACTTGGCCAGAACCCGGACATCTGGAACAGGCCTCGACATTGT
>NZ_JARESX010000179.1:0-1468 GCF_046026435.1 Paraburkholderia sp. RL17-381-BIF-C
GATTTTGCCGCTGCGCGGCAAGGTGCTGAATGTGGAGAAGGCGCGGTATGACAAGCTGCTTTCTTCGGAGCAGATTGTTACGCTGATCACCGCGCTGGGTTGTGGCTTTGGTAAGGACGACTACAACGTCGATAAGCTGCGCTATCACCGCATTATCATCATGACCGACGCGGACGTTGATGGTGCGCACATTCGGACATTGCTGCTGACGTTCTTCTATCGACAAATGCCGGAGATGATTGAGCGCGGGTTCATTTATATCGCGCAACCGCCTCTTTATAAGATCAAGGCGGGCAAAGATGAGCGGTATTTGAAAGATGCTACTGAGCTGAACGCCCATATGCTGAAGTTGGCGCTCAATGGGTCGGAGCTCGTGCCCGCTGAAAACGCTACGCCGATTACGGGCGATGCCTTGGGTGGGTTGGCAAGGTCGTATCTCTTGTCGCAGGCGGTCATTGATCGGCTGAGCCGACTGTACGATGCTGGCGCACTTGAAGCGGTAATGGATGGAATAGTTATCGATCTGTCGAGCGAAGAGGCGGCCGATGCATCTGCGAAGGCGCTCGAGTCGAAGTTGCGTGATGACCCGTTGAAGCCGGAAGTTCGTGTGACAACTAGGTATGACGAAGTGCGTGAACTTCGCTCGCTGCACATCTCGCGCACGCACCACGGCAATCAAAAGGTGTCGGTGTTTGACCAAGAATTTCAACTCAGCGCTGACTATCGACAGCTCATCAACACGGCAGATACGTTCAAGGGCTTGATCGGACCAGGGGCGGTCATCAAGCGTGGCGAGCGCAGCATGGCTGTTACTGACTTCAAGAGTGCCATGAAGTGGCTGATCGCAGATGCTGAGCGGAATATTTCGAAGCAGCGATACAAAGGCTTGGGAGAAATGAACCCTGAGCAGCTCTGGGAAACAACAATGGATCCGGCCGTTCGGCGGCTATTGCGTGTTCAAATTGAAGATGCCATCGCCGCGGACGGGATTTTCACGACCCTCATGGGTGATGAAGTTGAACCGCGTAGAGCGTTCATTGAGTCCAACGCCCTTCGAGCGGGGAATATCGACGTTTGATTCATATGCTGTCGCGTAGGGCGCCAGAGTAAATGCGACTGGCGCCACAGTTCTGCGACTGTGGGACGAAGTTGCTGAGACTGGCCTACCTAGACGTGAGATGACCGTCACTGTTGGTGGCGTAGGTCGTAAGAGTAATTGCTGCTGGCGCCACAGGCTAAGACCGGCAAGCGCTAGAAGTTGCGAATGCCCTAAGGTTGGGCCGTGCGATGCGGAGGTCGGGAGTTCGATCCTCCTCCTCCCACCACGAAAAAATCCAGGGCGGTCCAAGAAAGTCCAGAAACCCCGCAGGTGAAGGCTCGCGGGGTTTTTTGTGGCCTATAATGTCCGGTGTGATCCACTGACACCCGGGGGTATGCAGTGGTGCTTTCAGGGGTATCGGGCAGGCAG
>NZ_JARESX010000180.1:0-1449 GCF_046026435.1 Paraburkholderia sp. RL17-381-BIF-C
CGTCTTGTCTGCGATCAGCTTCTTCGGCTCTTTCTTGCGGAACATCTCGAGCATTCGCCTCGTCACTAAAAACCCGCCGAACACGTTGACGGCCGCGAGCGCGACGGCCAGCGTGCCGAAGAATTTGCCGGGCGTGCCTAAAGTCAGCCCCGCAGCGAGCATGGCGCCGACGATCACGATGGCAGAGATCGCATTGGTCACGGCCATCAGCGGCGTGTGCAGCGCGGGCGTGACGTTCCAGACCACGTGGTAGCCGACGTAAATCGCCAGCACGAAGATGATCAGGTTGATGACGGTGTGGTTAATGACTTCCATCGCCGTTCTCCGTTAAGACTTGCGCGTGACTTCACCATCGCGGGCCAGCAGCGTGGCCGCGACGATATCGTCCGCGAGATCGATGTTCAGGGCGCCTTCCTTCGTGATGATCAGCTTGAGGAAGTCGAGCAGGTTGCGCGCGTAGAGCGAGGACGCATCGGCGGGGACCATCGAGGCCAGATTCGTATAGCCGACGATCGTCACGCCATGCCTGATCACCACCTGATCCGCTTCGGTGAGCGGACAGTTGCCGCCGCGCCGGCCTTCGTACTCGGCGCCGCGTCCTGCCGCGAGGTCGACCAGCACGGAGCCGGGTTTCATCGCCTGCACGGTGTCGACCGAGATCAAGGTCGGTGCGGCGCGGCCCGGGATCAGCGCGGTGGAGATCACCACGTCGGCCTGCTTCGCACGCTCATGGACCAGCGCCGACTGGCGCGTGAGCCACGATGGCGGCATCGGCCGCGCGTAGCCGCCGACGCCTTGCGCGGCTTCGCGCTCTTCATCGGTTTCGTAAGGCACATCGAGAAACTTCGCGCCGAGCGATTCGATCTGCTCTTTCACCGCTGGACGAACGTCAGACGCTTCGATCACCGCGCCCAGACGCTTGGCCGTTGCGATAGCCTGCAAACCCGCCACACCCGCGCCGAGGATCAGCACGCGCGCCGCCTTCACGGTGCCCGCGGCGGTCATCAGCATCGGCATGAAGCGCGGATAGAGCGTGGCGGCCAGCAGCACTGCCTTGTAGCCGGCAATGTTCGCCTGTGAACTCAATACATCGAGGCTTTGCGCACGAGTCGTGCGCGGCGCGGCCTCCAGAGCGAACGCGGTGATGCCCGCAGCCGCCAGCTTTGATGAGTTTTCGGCATTAAAAGGATCGAGCATGCCGACCAGCGCCGCGCCGCGCTTCAGCAGCGGCAGTTCGGCGTCGGTCGGTGACTGAACCTTGAGGACGAGATCGGCGCCGAAAGCGGTCGCGGCGTCGACAATCTCCGCGCCGGCGGCCGTAAAGGCATCGTCTGGAAAGCTTGCGCCGGTGCCGGCGCCGCTCTGGATCGTGACCCGGTGGCCCTGGCTCACATACTTCCTGACCGTTTCGGGCGTCGCGGCGACGCGGGTTTCGTGCGCGCGCGTCTC
>NZ_JARESX010000181.1:0-1379 GCF_046026435.1 Paraburkholderia sp. RL17-381-BIF-C
CCCTGGTCGGCTTGCAGCACGTGTTCGACGTAGAGTTTGTAGTAGCCGCGTTTGGGCGCTTCCGGCGCCTGCCATGCGGCGCGCCGGCGCGCGAGTTCCTCGTCGGTGACGTCCAGATGCAGGCGGCGTGCTTCGACGTCCAGCTCGATCATGTCGCCGGTTTGCACGAACGCGAGCGGGCCGCCCGCGGCCGCTTCCGGCGACACGTGCAGCACCACCGCACCGTAAGCCGTGCCGCTCATGCGGCCATCCGAAATGCGCACCATGTCCGTAATGCCTTTTTGCAGCACCTTTTTCGGCAGCGGCATGTTGCCGACTTCCGCAAAGCCTGGATAACCCTTCGGCCCCGCGCCCTTGAGCACCATGATGCAATGCTCGTCGATGTCGAGCGAATCGTCGTCGACCTTCGCGTGCAGTTCCTCGATGTTCTCGAACACGACCGCGCGGCCACGATGCTTGAGCAACGCTGCGGTCGCCGCCGACGGTTTGATCACGGCGCCATTCGGCGCCAGATTGCCCTTGAGCACCGCAATGCCGGCCTTCGGCTTGAACGGCTCGGCGAACGTCGTGATGACCTTCTCGTCGTGATTCGGCGCGTTGCGCACGTTGTCCCAGAGCGTCTTGCCGTTCACCGTCAGCGCTTCTTTATGCAGGAGCCCCTGCTCGCCGAGTTGCTTCAACACGGCCGGCAAGCCGCCCGCGTAGTAAAAATCCTCCATCAGATACTCGCCGGACGGTTGCAGATTCACGAGACACGGCACGTTCGAACCGAGCTCCCAATCCTCCAGCGACAACTCCACGCCAATGCGCTTCGCGAGCGCGATCAGGTGGACAACCGCATTGGTCGAGCCGCCGATCGCGGCGTTCGTGCGGATCGCGTTTTCAAACGCCTGGCGCGTGAGGATCTTGTCCATCGTCAGATCCTCGCGAACCATGTCGACAATGCGCCGGCCCGCGAGATGCGCGAGCACCTGACGGCGCGCATCGACGGCGGGAATCGCCGCGTTGTGCGGCAGGCCCATGCCCAGCGATTCGACCATCGAGGCCATGGTCGACGCCGTGCCCATCGTCATGCAGTGGCCGCGCGAGCGGTTCATGCACGACTCGGCCTCGGTGAATTCTTCCTGCGTCATCGTACCGGCGCGTACTTCTTCGGACATCTGCCATACGCCCGTGCCGGAGCCGATGTTCTTGCCGCGAAAGCGGCCGTTCAACATCGGTCCGCCGGAAACCGCCAATGCGGGTAGATTGCACGAAGCCGCGCCCATCAGCAGGGCCGGCGTGGTCTTGTCGCAGCCGACCAGCAGGATCACGCCGTCCATCGGATTGCCGCGAATCGACTCCTCGACATCCATGGAAGCGAGGTTGCGAAACAGCAT
>NZ_JARESX010000182.1:0-1375 GCF_046026435.1 Paraburkholderia sp. RL17-381-BIF-C
AACCATGCGGCCCACGATATAGGGCTTGTCCGGGTCGCCTTCGTGATAGTTGATCGTCACTTCGTCGCCAATACGGGGGATGAAGATCGAGCCGAACGACTGACCCTGCCATGGCGATGAGACGCGCACCCAGCAGCTTGCGCGCTCGTCCCTCGGTCCGTCCACGTCCCACAGATAATTGATCTTCACCCGACCGTATGCATCGACGTAGATGGCCTGATCTTTCGGCCCGACTACGACCGCCGTTTCCGCGTGGCAGTGAGGCTTCTTCCTCGGCCTGTTCCTGAAGTACCGGTGACGCGGTTGCAGCTCGAAGTCGGTCACACACTGGAACTGGTGTTCGTCCGTCGTTCCGGCCGACCTCGTCGCCCCGCTCGCGTTGTGAATATCAATCGTCGTGGACACGACCAGATACCCAGCGTTCAGCTTTGGCACAGGGTGATCCGTGAGGACGAATGTCCTGCCCGTTTTCAGGCCGAGCAGGTTACCCCTGCCTCTGAGACGCGAATTGCGCGAGTAAAGCGCATAGGCGCGCACGCCCGCGAGATAGCGGGCTTCCTCAAGATAACGGTTAGGCTGACCAGTCAGCCCCCTTGCGCCGGCAAGCGGCTGCGAGAAGTCGCCCCAGTGCCGTTCTTCTGCCCGGTACAGGTCGCCGTATGCGTCGTGATCCTCGACCAGTTGCTGACGTCCACGCGTATAGTCGTAATCGACCACGCTCACCTTCGCGGTCGTGGGGCGGTGCGCCGCCTTGAAGCTGGAGATATATTCCTCGTCTATGCGGCCCGCGCCTGGCTCCTGATAGCGTATCGAGTCGTAAGCATTCCCGTGGGTCTGATGCAAATGGGGCGAGTCACACAGTATGAGCCCTTCGTCATCCTCAAAGTAATATAGCCCCCATTCCCGCCAAAGGCGGGTCAGGAAGTCGAAGTCGGATTCCCACAACTGACGCACGAAGTCGCGTTCCGGGTAACCATCCTTGAGCCGGAACGCGTTCTCCTTCATGCGATACACAACCGGATAGTCGCGCAGCACCTCGGCGGTGATATCCAGCACGTTCAGATTCTGGAATATGCGGCTGCGCGATGTCTTCGTAGTCAGCCACAGCGCGGGACGTACAACGAGGCGGTAGTACAGGTGCCGGTCATCGAAGCCGGTCAGCTCGGCCTTGCTGATGATCCCCGAAATTTTCCTCACGCCAGCGCCGACATTGACAGCGCCTCCATAGCTGGCGACCCCGAAGGGCAATCTACCCTTGCCATCAAACTCGATCGAGATGGTCGCCTCCTTGCCGGCCAGCTTCTCGGTGGACACATTACTGTCGGGGTCGAGCCGGGTAGCGGTCGGCGTGTAGGTTGTCGCCATGTCCAGCGTG
>NZ_JARESX010000183.1:0-1340 GCF_046026435.1 Paraburkholderia sp. RL17-381-BIF-C
TGAAGCGCCCCGGAAATGTAGGAGACTTTGGATCTTGGCTGTAACGGGAGATTTGAAGAATGGAAAACGCAAGCAAAGTAAAGAAGCCAACAGGGGCGAGATATTCCGAGGAGGTTCGGGAACGTGCAGTCCGGATGGTGTTGGAGCACCAGCACGAATACGAGACGCAGGGCGCGGCGATGCGCTCGATTGCCTCGAAGATGGGCATGTCGCGTGAGACGCTGCGCAACTGGGTAATTCAAGCCGAGCGCGATCGCGGGCAGCGGGCGGGCACAACGATGACGGATCTGGCGCGGCTCAAAGAGCTGGAGCGCGAGAATCGAGAATTGCGCACGGCCAACGAGATCTTGCGTAAGGCGTCCGCGTATTTCGCGCAGGCGGAGCTCGACCGCCGACCGAAGTCATGATCACGTTTATCGACGATCATCGTGCGCTCTATGGGGTCGAGTCGATCTGCCGGTTGTTGCCGATCGCCCCGTCGACATACTATCGGCACGCGTCTGGGCGTCATGACCCGCAGCAATGGTCAGCACGCGCGCGCCGTGACGCCGGATTGAAAGCTCAGATCCGAGAGGTCTGGGAAGACAATTTTGGTGTGTACGGAGTACGCAAGGTGTGGCGACAGCTGTTGCGCGAAGGCGTGAAGATTGCGCGCTGTACGGTCGAACGCTTGATGAAGGCGATGGGCATTCAGGGTGTGCGACGCGGCCGCGTGATCAGGACCACTCAGCGAGATGATGCGGTGCCGTGCCCATCGGACTTGGTGAAGCGGCAGTTCCGGGCCGACCGACCTGACGCGCTGTGGGTCGCGGATTTTACGTACTGTTCGACGTGGTCGGGGTTCGTGTACGTAGCGTTCGTGACCGATGTGTTTGCACGGCGCATCGTGGGATGGCGCGTATCGTCCTCGATGCGCACAGACTTGGTACTGGATGCGTTGAACCAGGCGCTGCACGAACGCCAGCCGGGCGAGGGTCTCATACATCACTCGGACCACGGATCGCAATATCTTTGCATTCACTATACCGACCGCTTGCTCGATGCCGGTGTGCAACCATCAACGGGCAGCGTCGGCGATTCGTACGACAACGCATTAGCCGAAACCATCAACGGTTTATACAAAGCGGAGGTCATTCATCGGCGCTCATGGCCTGGCCTAAAAGCAGTCGAACTGGCGACACTCGAATGGGTCCATTGGTATAACCAGCGTCGCCTGCTCGGCCCACTGGGCTATATCTCGCCTGCCGAAGCGGAGGAAGCTTACAATCGGAATCAGGCGCTACTCGCTCGCGCGGCGTAGCGCCAAACTCGGTGGTCTCCGACAAACCCGGGGCGCTTCA
>NZ_JARESX010000184.1:0-1261 GCF_046026435.1 Paraburkholderia sp. RL17-381-BIF-C
GTCCGAGAAATGTCTCAGGTTTGCCTTTGCGCGGTCCAACCTGTCTTGCCATCGTTCAATACACCTGTGCAACCGTGGATGAGATCAAATGCGGTGACAAATGGTTACTGCGCTGGCGTCGCCTGATACGTTCGCCCATAAGCCAGCAGCGCCCAGATTGTTCGCGCCATCTTGTTGGCCAGTGCGACAGCGACTACGTTCGTCGGACGTCGCGTCAACAGGAGGCGCAATCTCTCGGGCAGATGCTTCGAACTTGAGATGACAGCCCGGGCACCGTGTATGAGTAGCGTCCGTAAATACACGTCGCCACGTTTGCTGATGCCGCCAAGCCTGATCTTGCCGCCTGAGCTGTTCTGACGTGGCACCAGACCAAGGTAAGCCGCAAATTCACGCCCAGACCGGAAGTTTTTCGCCTGACCGATGACCGAGACTGCTGCAGTGGCTGTCAGCAGACCGACACCAGGAATCTCCGAGATACGTAGACACGCTTCATCACTGCGCCTCCATTCGATAATGCGTTGCTCGATGCGCCCGATCTGTTCATCGAGCACGAGCATTCGTGAGAGCTGCTCCTGGAGGCTTTCCGTGAGCATCGCCGGCAACTGGTCTGCGAGCGTTGCGAGTGCGGCTTTGGCGGCCTCGATCGAGGCACGGGGACCCTGCGGCAGGATCACGCCGAACTCGTAGAGCAGACCGCGCATCTGGTTGACCTGCATGACGCGGAACCGTACCAGTTGCTGCCGCATCCGGTGAAGCGCGAGCATCGCCTGCTGATCTTCGGTCTTGACGGCCACGAACCGCATGCCCGGACGCTGCGCAGCTTCCCAGATTGCCGCCGCGTCCGCGGCATCGTTCTTGTTCGACTTGACGAATGGCCGCACGAACTGCGCTGCAATGAGCCGCACATCGTGGCCAAGCCGAGCCAGTTGCCTTGCCCAATGATGAGCGCTGCCACAGGCTTCCATCACGACACGGGATACAGGCCGGTTGGCAAAGAACGGTAGTAGCTGCGCGCGTTTGAGAGCCTTGTTGTGGATTGCGCCGGTGTCAGAATCAACGAAATGGATCTGGAAGACGCGCGTCGCCAGGTCGATGGCAATGATCGTGGGTTCCATCAGATTCTCCTTGACGGCAGGACTGCCGGACCTGCAATGTCGCACGTTCTGGAAGCGAGACCGCGGCGCCGGACAGACCGTTAAGGCGGGAGGCGACCATTCCATCTAAATGGCTAGAACACGACATTTACATAAAGCCTCCACAC
>NZ_JARESX010000185.1:0-1170 GCF_046026435.1 Paraburkholderia sp. RL17-381-BIF-C
CGGACCAAGCCGCACGTGAACGTCGGCACGATCGGTCACGTTGACCACGGCAAGACCACGCTGACGGCAGCGATCACGACGGTTCTGACGCAGAAGTTTGGCGGCGAAGCGAAGGCATACGACCAGATCGACGCGGCGCCGGAAGAAAAGGCGCGTGGTATCACGATCAACACGGCACACGTCGAGTACGAAACGGCCAACCGCCACTACGCACACGTCGACTGCCCGGGCCACGCTGACTATGTGAAGAACATGATCACGGGCGCAGCGCAGATGGACGGCGCGATCCTGGTGTGCTCGGCCGCTGACGGCCCGATGCCGCAAACGCGTGAGCACATCCTGCTGGCGCGTCAGGTTG
Organism: Paraburkholderia sp. RL17-381-BIF-C; assembly: GCF_046026435.1. Lineage (NCBI taxonomy): Bacteria > Pseudomonadati > Pseudomonadota > Betaproteobacteria > Burkholderiales > Burkholderiaceae > Paraburkholderia > Paraburkholderia sp. RL17-381-BIF-C. The sequence goes on from NZ_JARESX010000185.1 coordinate 359, forward strand.
GCGTTCCGTACATCATCGTGTTCCTGAACAAGTGCGACATGGTGGACGACGCTGAGCTGCTGGAGCTGGTCGAGATGGAAGTTCGCGAACTTCTGTCGAAGTACGACTTCCCGGGCGACGAAACGCCGATCATCAAGGGTTCGGCCAAGCTGGCGCTGGAAGGCGACAAGGGCGAGCTGGGCGAAGTGGCGATCATGAATCTGGCCGACGCGCTGGACACGTACATCCCGACGCCGGAGCGCGCAGTTGACGGCGCATTCCTGATGCCGGTGGAAGACGTGTTCTCGATCTCGGGTCGCGGCACGGTGGTGACGGGTCGCGTTGAGCGCGGCGTTGTGAAGGTTGGCGAGGAAATCGAAATCGTCGGTATCAAGCCGACGGTGAAGACGACCTGCACGGGCGTGGAAATGTTCCGCAAGCTGCTCGACCAGGGTCAGGCAGGCGACAACGTCGGTATCCTGCTGCGCGGCACGAAGCGTGAAGACGTGGAGCGTGGCCAGGTTCTGGCCAAGCCGGGTTCGATCAACCCGCACACGCACTTCACGGCTGAAGTGTACGTGCTGAGCAAGGATGAAGGCGGTCGTCACACGCCGTTCTTCAACAACTACCGTCCGCAGTTCTACTTCCGTACGACGGACGTGACGGGCTCGATCGAGTTGCCGAAGGACAAGGAAATGGTGATGCCGGGCGACAACGTGTCGATCACGGTGAAGCTGATCAACCCGATCGCGATGGAAGAAGGTCTGCGCTTCGCAATCCGCGAAGGCGGCCGTACGGTTGGCGCAGGTGTGGTTGCCAAGATTCTCGAGTAA
>NZ_JARESX010000186.1:0-1131 GCF_046026435.1 Paraburkholderia sp. RL17-381-BIF-C
TAAAGAACAACAGTCACAACTTGGGTCAACCGTTTAGCATGAAGTCTGACGAAAGATTTTTCGGTCATATGTCACAGAATTCGAGCGTGCAACGTCTTAGTGGGGAGCGGTCCGGACGGTGCCAATTGGACGAGGAACGCGGCGCTGCTGGGTGCGCACGTTGTCCGCGTCCTTTTTCACTATTCACCTACGGTAGTCTGAGACACAAAAATGCACCTTGGAAAATCCTATAAGCTATTGGAGTTTTTGATCTGGACTCGGCGACAAATCTACGGACTTCTCGTTTGCGGTTCTGTACCGGTCGTTCTGTACAAGTCTTTCGGTCTTACATGGCTGTCGGTACCTCTGACGATTGTGGTTTTGCTCGGAACCGCAACGTCGTTTATCGTTGGCTTCAAAAACGTTCAGACATACAACAGGGCAATGGACGCCCTCGACATCTGGATTGACATCTTGAGCAGAAGCCGCCGCTGGGGCCAGGCCGCACGGGATCTTGTCAAAGACGAAGACATTTCCCGAAAGCTGGTGTATCGACACCTTGCCTGGCTGACCGCGTTGAGATATGAACTGCGTCGACCCCGTATCTGGGAAAGCACGAGCAGGCGTCCCAACGCTGAATATCGTCGGTTCTATCGTGTGCCGGAGTGGGAAAGAGACATTAGCGAATTATTGCCAGAATATTTGTCTCCCTCGGAAACCGCGCAAGCCCTTTCCTCCACTTCTATCGCTACATTCATTCTGAGCCTGCAAGGCGCTTCGCTCAAGATGCTTCACATTGCGGGGCACCTGAATTCAAGCTTCTATATGGAGCTCCAAAAGGCGGTTGGGGATTTCATGGATCTCCAGTCGAGATCGGAACGTTTCAAGAATTTCCCCTATCCACGTCAATATGCAACGGTCAGTTCGCTATTCGTGAGGTTCTTCTGTTTGCTTTTTCCATTCGGGCTGCTTCACGAATTCGATAAGCTGAATGATGGAGTGAGTGGCTTCATGCATGGCAACATGGTATGGCTGGTGGTGCCATGCAGTGTCGCGGTATCGTGGATGTACACGTCGCTCGAACAAGTTGGGGAAAGCACGGAGAATCCGTTTGAAGGCGGCGCAAATGACGTTCCCATTTCAACGCTGTGT
>NZ_JARESX010000187.1:0-1125 GCF_046026435.1 Paraburkholderia sp. RL17-381-BIF-C
GCTCATAAGCGGGTCCCCCGCGCAGTCGCGGTAGTGGTGCATCTGGAATCTGGGTTCTCGCACATTACGCGCTCGTGACACAGCAGTCATTCTTCCGGCGGCGCTGCGCGCGCCGTCGCGGTCGCTCGGCAAACCTTCGCTTCATCGTTCTCTGCCATCGCTTCCGCGCTCCTCATCTTCGCTTTCCACATACCACTTCTGTAGTAGCTCTGTTACTTTGTTGCAGCGTTTTAGCTGCATCACGGACGTTCTGATAAATGACTAGTCCCAATTTCGCTGACGTTTCCTCGGCGCTGTAGTTTTGCATTCGAGGAACGTTTGGGAAATTTCAGAATCGGTGATACCTCGCTCTTTTTAGCTCGCGCAGGTAATCACTCGCGAAACAATACGGCTTAAACTCAATTCACCGTCAAAACAACGATGGTCAGGCTTGGCAGCCTGCGCCCCACGCGCGTACGCCCGCTCACGCGGGTAGTACGTTCGGTTCTGCGCGACCTCCTACAATGGGCGGGCCGTGATAGGGAGATCTTCGGATCTGCTGGATTGCTGTGGGCCAGTCTGCCAACCGTGTCACTGTGCCCGCTCACCACCTTGCAAGCGCGTGTCGGGCGCTCCAGATAAGTTTCAGGGAGATCGCGCCATGACTAAATCCGTCAAGCATTCACGCACCACATCGCGCCCACCTGTTGACGCACTTCAATACGAAAAACTAGCCTTATCCGCATTCGGACTGGTTGAACGGCAGCTAGGCCAACTGGACAAACTGGTCACGCTTGCGGCTTCGATAGTTAGGAATCCGGCTATAACGCGAGAAGAAAGACACCGACAGCGGAGATTGCTGGAAGTGCTGGTGGACACCGTTGAGGACTACCAACGCGAAGTCGAGAATGACCGTGAGTTATACCAGGTGATCGCGCTCGATGCGAAGAGCATTCCGCAAAGCCGCATTACTGCGCGCCACGCGACGGACCTTCTGGATAAGGCGACGCGGACAGCAACAGATAGCCGTGAACGTACGGGCGCGAAGAGAGTGATGGCGAATGGGCAGGTGCGATTTAAAACGGTCACGCGTCGTACTGCGACGGCACACTGACAACGGCTTACGGCTTACGGCTTACGGCTTAC
>NZ_JARESX010000188.1:0-1108 GCF_046026435.1 Paraburkholderia sp. RL17-381-BIF-C
CACGTTGACCGTTCGATTCATGGACCGGCTGATTTCGTGCAGACGAACGTGGTCGGCACCTTCACGCTGCTCGAAGCGACCCGCCAGTACTGGAATGCGCTCGGCGAGGCCGACAAGGCCGCTTTCCGCTTCCTGCACGTGTCGACCGACGAAGTGTTCGGCTCGCTGTCCGCTACCGATCCACAATTTTCCGAAACCACGCCGTACGCGCCGAACAGCCCTTACTCGGCGACCAAGGCGGGTTCGGACCATCTGGTGCGCGCGTATCACCATACGTATGGCCTGCCGGTGCTCACCACGAACTGCTCGAACAACTACGGTCCGTACCAGTTCCCCGAGAAGCTGATTCCGCTGATGATCGCCAACGCACTCGCGGGCAAGGCGCTGCCGGTGTACGGCGACGGCCAGAACGTGCGCGACTGGCTGTATGTAGGCGACCACTGCAGCGCGATCCGCGAAGTGCTCGCGCGCGGCACGCCGGGCGAGACGTACAACGTGGGCGGCTGGAACGAGAAGAAGAACCTCGAAGTGGTTCACACGCTGTGCGACCTGCTCGACCAGTTGCGTCCGAAGGCGGGCGCTTCGTACCGCGACCAGATCACTTACGTGAAGGATCGTCCGGGCCACGACCGCCGTTATGCGATCGACGCGCGCAAGCTCGAACGCGAGCTTGGCTGGAAGCCGGCGGAGACGTTCGAAACGGGTCTGGCGAAGACGGTGCAGTGGTATCTGGACAACCAGGTGTGGTCGGACGAAGTCGCCTCGGGCGAATACCGCAAGTGGGTTGAGACCAACTACGCGCAACGCGCGTAAGGGCACGGCAATGGCGCGCAAAGGCATTATTCTCGCGGGCGGTTCGGGCACGCGCCTGTATCCGATCACGCACGTCGTATCCAAGCAGTTGCTGCCGGTGTACGACAAACCGATGATCTACTACCCGCTGTCCACGCTGATGGTGGCGGGCATCCGGGACGTGCTGATCATATCGACGCCACAGGACACGCCGCGCTTCGAGGCGATGCTCGGCGACGGCAGCCAGTGGGGGATGAATATCCAGTACGCGGTGCAGCCTTCGCCGGACGGGCTCGCGCAGGCGTTCATCATCGGC
>NZ_JARESX010000189.1:0-1094 GCF_046026435.1 Paraburkholderia sp. RL17-381-BIF-C
GGTGCGCTCGTGCATTCGGCCGATCCGGGTCCGACTCCGACTTCCGCTTGCTTGCGAATCTCAGCGAGGAGTTGCCTGGAGTCGTTGCAATCCAGGTTGGCCGTGCTCGCAGTCTACGATTGCGGCGATGACACCAATGGAGAATTCTGATGCAACAGAGATTACGTGCCGCGGTGGCGCAATCGGGTTCTGTCGTGTTCGATGCAGACAGAACCATCGATAAAGTCTCGACGCTCACAGCCGACGCCGCGCGACAAGGCACACAACTTATCGTATTTCCAGAGGCATTCGTTTCGGGCTATCCAAAGGGTCTCGATTTCGGCTCGACAGTCGGTGGAAGAACGGCTGCCGGGCGCGACGACTATCGTCGCTACTATGACAGCGCTGTCGAAGTACCGGGTTCCGGTGTCCGCCGGTTGGCCGAGATTGCCGGCGAGCACAAGCAATACATCGTGATCGGTGTCATCGAGCGAGATCGCGGCACGCTATATTGCACTGCGCTGTTTTACGGTCCGGACGGTACGATGCTCGGCAAGCATCGCAAGCTGATGCCGACCGGCTGCGAGAGGGTGATCTGGGGCTATGGCGATGGGGCGACCCTGCCGGTTTTCGACACGCCGTTCGGCCGGCTCGGCGCGGTGATCTGCTGGGAAAACTATATGCCGTTGCTGCGTATGGCAATGTACGCCAAAGGCGTCCAGATTTACTGTGCCCCCACCGCGGATAGCCGGCCCACCTGGGCATCCTCCATGCAGCACGTGGCCCTGGAAGGGCGCTGCTTCGTGTTATCGGCCTGCCAGCACCTGCGCCGATCCGATTGTCCTGTCGACTATGCCGCGATCCAGGGTAACGACCCGTCCACTGTGCTGATGAGCGGTGGAAGTTGCATCGTCGGCCCGCTTGGCGAACTCATTGCCGGGCCAATCTTTGAGCAGGATGCATTGCTTGTGGCCGATCTTGACCTCAACGATCTTGCGCGCGCGAAATATGATTTTGACGTCGTGGGACACTACTCACGCCCGGACATCTTCCGTCTGCATGTCAATGAAGCAGCGACACCTCCCGTCGTGTTTGAGAAGAATGGATTCGACAGC
>NZ_JARESX010000190.1:0-1064 GCF_046026435.1 Paraburkholderia sp. RL17-381-BIF-C
GCGGCAGCCGGCAATTCACACCGGCCAGCCGCTCGACTTCTTTCCTGGAGCCACCATGGCGAGACTCATCATCAAGGACCTCACCGATAGCGTCGAACTCGATCGTCAGGCAATGGCCGCCATTGTTGGCGGCGCTCGTATTGGCGCGCGGCTGAATGTGGCCGCGCCGCTGGTGCCGGCTTCCGCACGCGTCGTCGAGTATCCGCCCGGATTCCCCGCGGCGCACCAGACGATCGCACGCGCGGCCATGCAGCGCAAACCTTAAACCGCGCGAACTCTCAGCGCGATATTCACGGAAGCGGCACGCGTCACACACGCGTGCCGTTTTCTTGTGCTGGAGATGGAGCGCTGCTGCCCGACAGCCCGCACGCGGTTGGTCGGGCCTTGCCGAACACTTCCTTGCCATTTCACCGTCCCCGGACGTCATGTCGAATAGGCGCATGACATCTCGCCCTTGCAGGCATTGCGTTGACGCCTCGCATACGGTTTCCTCGCTCAACGCGTGCAATTTGGCATAACCCTTGCAGATGATGGACCGAGCACCGCACTGTGCTCTCCCATCCAACTTCAGGAGCAATGCCATGAAATCCGCCCTCATCATTAAAGACCTGCCGCGTTCCGCGGATCTCGCCCATGACGAATTGACGCTGACCGCCGAACAGATGAAAGCTGTTCGCGGCGGTCGTTCCGTTGTCGTCACTGTCGACGGCGGCTCGCAAGCTCACGTCGACGACTTTGGAATCAACACCGCCATCTTCGAAGGACGCATTAGCGGCACCTACCTGTAGGACGCGCGAGATGTCCGCAATTGGAAACAGGCCCCCTGCGCGACCACGTTGCGCAGGGGGCCTGTCCGTTTGATCGGGTCAATGCCCCCGCCTACCGGCCGATCGCGTTCAGGCGATCAGCGCTGACGACAGCGCGACAGCCAAGCCCCCTTGCCGCGAATTTCGCGCGCTCCGCCTCCAACTCCCGCTCGACAGTTTCCAGCGACTTCGCATTCCCGAAGTCGGCACACGCGCGCGCCGATGCAGCGGGGTTCTCCGCGCCTGGTGTCGTAAGAG
>NZ_JARESX010000191.1:0-1002 GCF_046026435.1 Paraburkholderia sp. RL17-381-BIF-C
TGTGCTGAGGTCTCCTCGCACTATCAGTATAGGAAATCTATCCACGGCTCGCCGGACGGTGAGACTGTGCCGGCAGTAGTGAGGCCCCCCGGCCCTCGCTACTGCGAGCCGTCAGACGTTGGCGTAGTTGGCGCCCCAGAGCGAGGGGCTCACGTTCAGGTGCAGCGGCACGAAGCCCGCGCCGATCACGCCGACGTTGTTGAGTGCGGCAACGTTGACGTATTGCATCTGGTTGAGGTTCTGGTTTATCGAGACGTTGACGTTGGCAATGCCGCCAAGGCCGGCGACCGAGGGCAGGCCGGGCACGCTGCTGCCGGTGCCGCCGGCCACCGCCGACATGGCGCGGCGGTCGAGCTCGCGGGTGCCGGACAGATCGCGAATCATGAGGGATGACATGGTGCTTCTCCAAAGGTGCGCGCAGGACGCGGGTAGTCGGCGGGCGGTGAAGCGCGCCGGAGAGCCGGGCGCCTCGCCGCGTCACGTCTTACACGTGGATGTTGTTGCTCGTGGTGACGTACGGGTTGACCGTCGAGTGGATGCCGGAGGCGAACGCGACGTTGTTGCCGTTGGCGTTCTGCAGGTTCAGTTCGTTGTTGATCAACTGCGTGGCATCGACCTTCTTGCTGTTGTTCGGGGCAAACACGGGGCTGAAGTTGAAGTACGAGGTGGACGGGTAGTAGCCAGTGCCGCCGCGCACGGCGCTCATGGCCTTGCTGTCGAGTTGTTCGGTGATGGAGAGGTCTTTGATGGTCAGCGTGTTCATGGTGAATCTCCTGAAGGGAAAGGGCATTGGCCTGGGAAAGGTTGCGAGCAACTTGTCTGCTCGAGTGTCACTAATGCACGGGCTGTGCCAGTTTTATTCAAGGTTCCTAATAAAGTTGAGGGAGGCTTGCTGCGTAAGGCTTTCGCGTGGCGGTGCCGGGTTGGTGGTGGCGCATCGCGGCATCTGGGAGATGAGCGGCTGACGGCGTGCGCCCGACAGACTACGTCATGCTGTTGGAT
>NZ_JARESX010000192.1:0-971 GCF_046026435.1 Paraburkholderia sp. RL17-381-BIF-C
ATCCAGTTGCCGGCCAATGCGCGGCCCGCTTCGCTGTACTTCGATGCGACGAGCGACCAGCTATGGATCGGCGACGAAGGGCCGGATATGAACATCAAGATCTATGACCTGTCCGGCACGCCGTATTCCGCCGGGACGTTCGGTGTTCAAGGCGGCTTTCTCAGTACGGTGAATGGCATAAAAGGGCAGGTGGGCGACAAGCGCTTTACGCGCGTCACCGGCATTGGCAGGGATTCCGCGCGCAATCTCTACGTCCTGAACAATCCATGGGGAGGGTCATGGGACCTCGGCCGTAACGGCGGCACCGATATCCATGCATACGACGGGACCGGAGTTCTACGCTGGCAGCTCCAATCTGTGAACTTCGAGGGCAACGCGGCTCCGGATCCGGCCACCGACGGGGCGATCTTCTACGGCGGAATGAATATCTATTCGGGTACCGTGGGTGGCACCCTGGTTGCCAACACAATCGACCCGATCACCTATCCGGCCGACCCCCGGATCAATCTTGCCGACCACGAACGTGGCGAACATTTTGCGCAGATCGCCAGCGTGAGAGGGCACCGGATACTCGTCGCCGCGAGTCAGAACCCCGATACCTTCTACTTTTTCCACTTCAACCCGGCGAGCGGCTACATTGCGATTCCTGATGGCGCGTTGCCGGGAACGGCCTTCGCTACGACGGCACGCGTGCGCAATGGCTTCTGTCTGGATAGCAAGGGCGATATCTGGGCGGGTCTCGACAAGACCAATGTCATTTCACACTACCCACTGACAGGTTTCGATTCGAGTGGCAAACCGGTCTGGGGCGCCGCGATCACGATGCCGATCCCGCGCACCATCTCGCAACTGACCCGGATCATCTACCTGCCTGAAAGCGACACGATGATTCTCACGCAAGGGGCAACCGGCAGCACGGACTGGACTGCGGTGGGGCAGCGCGTCGAGGTGTATCACGGCTGGCTGGCCGG
>NZ_JARESX010000193.1:0-943 GCF_046026435.1 Paraburkholderia sp. RL17-381-BIF-C
GGGTGTGAATCCGTACAAGTTCGGCATGGTCGGCTCGACCGATGCCCATACCGGACTTACGGCCGTGGAGGAAGACAACTTCTTCGGCAAGACCTCGAGCTCCGAACCAGGCAAGGACCGCGCGATGCACCCTTTCATGAAGACCGACAAGGCTGTCATCATGGGCTGGGAGCAGAGTTCGTCGGGCTATGCGGCGGTGTGGGCCAACGAGAACACCCGCGAATCGATCTTCGACGCCATGCAGCGCAAGGAGGTTTACGCGACCACGGGTCCTCGCATGGTGGTGCGCTTTTTCGGAGGCTTCGATTTCGATGCCCTGGACGCGAGGACCCGCATGCCGGCCGCGATCGGCTACCACAAGGGCGTGCCGATGGGCGGCGACCTGCGCGACGCGCCGAAGGGCAAGGCGCCGACCTTCATGGTAGCGGCGCTGAAGGATCCGATTGGCGCCAATCTCGACCGCATCCAGATTGTGAAGGGTTGGCTGGACCGGCAGGGCGAATTGCAGGAGAAGGTCTACGACGTCGTGTGGTCGGACAAGCGAACCCCTGGTGCCGACGGCAAGCTGCCGGCCGTGGGCAACACCGTCGACGTGCCCAACGCCACCTACAGCAACTCCATCGGCGATCCAGAACTCATCACGGTTTGGCGTGATCCGGATTTCGACGCCGGCTTGCGAGCCTTCTACTATGCCCGCGTGATCGAAATCCCGACACCGCGCTGGACCGCCTATGACGCGAAGTACTTCAAGGTCAGGATGCCGCCCGAAGTACCAATGACTATCCAGGAGCGCGCCTACACATCGCCGATCTGGTACACGCCGCGGTCCTGAAGAGCTGGCTCGCTTACTTTCAGGAGCGGCTCGCCCTCGGCGTGATAGCGGCGGAAGCAAACCCGAAGCCGACGCACATAAGATCCGAGCGCCGGGGAACCGATAGAAGTG
>NZ_JARESX010000194.1:0-942 GCF_046026435.1 Paraburkholderia sp. RL17-381-BIF-C
CTTCGACACCATCGAAGCCGGCAAGCTTGGCGTTTTCCGCAGCACGGCGATATTCCTCGACAATCAACGGGATTTCGTCCGTCGCGAGCGCACGAGGCGTGACAAAATCTTTCATGCCATCGTGGACGCGGATCTGTCCGGCCGGTTTGATCGCCGATGGTGCGACAGGCAGCGCACCGGCATGCATATCGGGGTGTGACATCCGTCCCGTGTGCCAGAGCTGCAGGAAGATCCTGCCCTCTCGGCGATGCACCGCCTCGGTCACGTGTTTCCACGCCTTAATGTGTTCGCTAGTCCAGATCCCCGGCGTGCGTGGGTAGCCACGCGCTTGTGCCGAGATATTGGTCGCCTCTGTGATGATTAGACCTGCATCAGCGCGCTGCGAATAGTAATCGGCGGCATAGTCAGGCGGCACGCCGGCATCGTCCGAGCGACTGCGCGTCATCGGTGCCATCACAACGCGGTTCTTCAGGAGCAAGCCGCCGATTGTAGCCGCTTGCAAAACAGGACTGGATTTGAGATTAGACATCATGGCTATTCCTTCGAGAATTAGTCGTTTGTTTTTCGATGTGATGGTTGTGGATCAGGCCACGACCTTGGCCCAGACCGCCTGGGCGTTGGTGAACTCGCGTAAGCCGAAATGCGACAGTTCGCGCCCGTAGCCACTCTTTTTTACCCCACCGACCGGAATGCGAGCATTCGAGGCGGGATAGCCGTTGATGAATACGCCACCAGTCTCCAGGCGACGTGCGATGCGTTGTGCTTGTGCGATGTCGTTGGTCCAGAGACTGCCGCCCAGTCCGTAATCGCTGGTATTGGCAAGCTCAATCGCGTGTTCTGCGTTGTCTGCCACCGTGATCGCTGCCACCGGCCCGAATGTTTCCTCGTCGAATGCCGCCATGCCCGGGGTGACGTCAGCTAGCACCGTTGGTTCGTAGAAGT
>NZ_JARESX010000195.1:0-928 GCF_046026435.1 Paraburkholderia sp. RL17-381-BIF-C
ACGATGAGTTCGCGTGAAAGTACTTGATGCCGCTGCCAGCATTGGTGATGTTGTTCACCGTACTGCTGATGTTGGTTACGTTGCTTGCGATGTTCGTGACGTTGTTGCTGAGGTTGGTCACGTTGTTGTTGATCGTGTTGACCTTCGCGTCTTCCGACATCAACTGGCTCACGTTCACCGTATTGCTGATGTTGGTGACGTTGCCAGCGATGTTCGTGACGTTGCCACTCAGGTTGTTCACGTTGTTATTAACCGTGTTCACCTTCGCGTCTTCCGACTGCAACTGGCTCACGTTCACCGCATCCGTCGCGGCCGCGCCGGCTGCTACGTTCGTGATTCGACGCTCCTTGCCTGTCGAGCCCACCGACACTTCGCCGTTAGCCGCCGAACCCGTACCCGAGAGCACGCCCGTACCCGGGTTATAACCGGCCGCCGACAGGTTTGCCGTGGTCGTCGAATTCGAGCCCAGCGCTACCGAGTTCGCCACAGTCGCACTTGCACCATCGCCAATCGCGATCGAATCCACCGAGCTGGCGCCAACCCTCGAGTTCTTGCCAATCGCAATGCCGCTCGTCGCCGTGGTCGCGACCGTCGCGCTTGTGCCGATCGACACGCCATCCGCCGCGTCCGAGATCGCCGCTCCGCCCACGCTCACCGCACCAACGCCGTTCGCGGTCGAATCCGCCAGCGTCGAATTCGTGTGGAAATACTTGATGCCACCACCATTGGTGATGTTGGTCACCGTGTTGTTAATGTTGGAAATGTTGCCCGTCGCCGTATTGATGTTGTTGACGGTGTTGCTCAGGTTGTTCACGTTGCTATTGACCGTGTTCACCTTTGCGTCTTCCGACATCAACTGGCTCACGTTCACTGCATCCGTCGCCGCCGAACCGGCTGCCACGTTCGTAATGCGACGCTCCGCGCCTGC
>NZ_JARESX010000196.1:0-897 GCF_046026435.1 Paraburkholderia sp. RL17-381-BIF-C
CGGACCTTGAGTCCGCTCATTTAGATTAGGACCTTTGCGGCGAAATCCATTGGGGCCGGCGGGCATGCCCGCGATCGAGTCCGGATATAAGTCCGCAACCACCCTCCTCGCCATGAACAATTACCTTGCAAATGGGAGGCGACCATATAAGAAATGTCGTGTTTCTAAACGCTGGCATGCCGGTCGGTCCGTTGCGAGATTTCGGAGTCGGCCATGTGTCCAGCCACACTGGTGACATTGAACATGCGAGAACTCGACCGTTTGAAGGTCATCCAGGCCATTGTCGACATGGGCCTCAGCCTGGTCGCGCGGCCGAACGTCTGGGCTTGACCGTGCGTCAGGTTGAGCGCTTGGTGATCCGCTATCAGGAATCCGGTGCGGCTGCACTGGCCTCGCGCAGACGTGGCCGGTCCGGCAACCGGAAGCTGGACGAAGGACTGGCTCAGCGGGCGCTGGCGATCATTCGCGAGCGCTATGCCGATTTTGGCCCGACGCTGGCGTGCGAGAAGCTTTGGGAGTGTCACGGCATCCGGATGGCCAAGGAAACCGTGCGGCAGTTGATGACCGATGCCGGACTGTGGATTCCACGCCGGCAGCGCCCGCCGAAGATCTACCAGCCGCGGGCGCGGCGCTCGTGTGTTGGCGAACTGGTGCAGATCGACGGCAGCGAACATCCGTGGTTCGAGGAACGGGCGCCCGCTTGCACGCTGCTGGGTGTTCATCGACGATGCGACTGGCAGGCCGATGACGCTGCATTTACGGCAACGGAATCGACCTTCAGCTATCTCGAGGCCCAGTCGAAGTATCTGATGGCACACGGCAAACCTGTCGCGTTCTATAGCGGCAGGTTTCGTCCGGTTTATCCACGCTTGCGGGGCGTTTGCCGTTTGCCGGCGG
>NZ_JARESX010000197.1:0-855 GCF_046026435.1 Paraburkholderia sp. RL17-381-BIF-C
CGAAGTGCATTCGGCCAATAATTACCTACTCGAACAATTCATTCGTGACAGCACGAATCATCGTTCGGACAGGTATGGTGGTTCGGTAGAGAATCGATTGCGTTTCCCACTCGATGTCGTCAAAGCCGTTATCGATGTTTGGGGCGCAGACCGCGTCGGCATCCGCATTTCGCCAGTCACTACGACCCCGGGTGACACACCGCCCGACAGCAATACGATGGAGACATACGGTGCATATGTAGACGCGTTGTCACGCCTCGGATTGCTTTATATACACGACATCGAGGGCGTGACTCAACTGAGCCGCGAAGCGTCAGAAGGCATCAGCTTCACTGACCTGCGCAAGCGCTTTAAAGGCGCCTACATCGCCAACAATCAATACACGCTCGCCCTAGCCGAAAAAACACTGGCTGCGGGAGACGCGGATCTGTTCAGCATAGGACGGCCGTTCATTGCCAATCCGGATTTGGTCGAGCGCTTCAGGACAGGCGCTCCACTAGCCGAAGCGCCAAAGGAATATTGGTATGGCGGAGACGCGAACGGATATTCCAACTGGCCGCGGATGAACGGTCAGAGTGCAATAGATCAATGAGGAGGGTAAAACCCCGGTCATTGAGCGAGATTAACATACTGCACTCTCTATAGAGCCAAACCGACTTGGTACGTGCAACATCGTTTGGCGGCCGGAGACCATCGATGGAATGTAACTAGCGCAACTCCCATGTTGAACGGTCTTCGGCGAATCAATTCGAGACTAGTCGAGATGGTCGATAGCCGGTCTTCCCAGACAGGAAAGAAATGACTGTTGTACTCTGGAACCGGTCGTTTGGATGGCCCCATCCGACCGTCCGTAGT
>NZ_JARESX010000198.1:0-851 GCF_046026435.1 Paraburkholderia sp. RL17-381-BIF-C
TGAAGGGACATCAGTGGCGTCACCCGCTGGTGCGTGACGCAATGGCGAGGTGGTCGGGCTGACCTGTGGCTCGGAATGCAGCTCGACTACGATCTCTGGCAGGCACGTAAGCATGCGCCGAAGTCAGTCAGACGAGCTCCTGCAGAAGCGGTAGCGTGAACCGGCAAAAAATCATGGGGGTGTGATTTATGACGTTGGGTTTCCGGCCAAGCATGAGCGCCTGCGCCTTTATCACGGATGGGCTTTACCGGTATCTGAAGGAACATCACGGGGAGCAACCTGTCGAGCTGGTTCTTCATCCCGACCACAAGCGCATGCTGTGTGATGAACTGCAGATGCGACGCTTGGGCGTCCATTACGACGGGTGCTGGTTCAATAACATTCCGGTGTTTGAAGACCCGTGCTGCCGTGCGCCCTGGCTGGTTACGGAAGACGGGCAGCGCTGGGAGCTGTAGCCCTATCATCGCACGTCGTGGGGAATGTTCGTGACGTTCCCCATCGTGTGTGCACCGCAGCGTGCACAATCAACCCGTCAGCTTCCGGCTTCAACAAGTGACTTGTGGAACGGCACCCGAATCGCCGTTAGCTTGAATGCTTTACGAAACACATGTCTAATACGTCGGCTCCTTCCCTCTGAGGGGAAAGGCAGTTTCCCCGCGCCGCAGCGTGTGGGGAAACGTGGGGGAACGATGTTTGGCGGCCTGTGGGGAATACGCAATTTCCCCTCACATGGCCCGCAAAGCCTTATGGCGTGGGGTTCAGCGCTGTGGGGAGAAACTTATCCACGGACTTGTCAACACAAACTGGGGATAACGTGTCCTGCGATGCACAAGGTCTCCAAATATCTACTG
>NZ_JARESX010000199.1:0-839 GCF_046026435.1 Paraburkholderia sp. RL17-381-BIF-C
CCCGCGCCGATCCACACTTCCTTCGCGGCGGTTATAACAACCCGTCCATTGGTGCTAGTGACCGTCACGTCCTTTAATGCGGCTAGTCCCATCTCGTCGCCCTGTGCCTGCATGTCAATCCGGCCTCGGGCCGCCATGAACTTCATGCCGTCCTGGTAGGCGAACAGGGAAATCGATCCTCTCACTGAGGCGTGGTACGAACGTCCTGCGGACAGACTGTAGTCGCGGCCTGCCGTGACTGCGTGATCGTTCATGCTGGCCTGGTGCGTACTATCCGCCGCGGTTGTCGCGAGGCCCGCTGCACTCGCCAGAAGCAGGTCGGGGCGGGTCATTTCCGGCGACGGATTGTCACGGGTTAGCGTGCCGCCCCTGAGTGCATCGTTCTGTTTTTTGATTGTTTGCGTTGCATCGCGCTGGCTCGCCCGTGCATCCTGCGCCTTGTGCTGCTGCGCAAGCTGTGCCATATCCTCATGCAACTCGCGCGCCTGCGTGAGTCGCTGCACCGTCTCGCCCATGTCCTTCACTGGCGCAGTGGCACCTGACCGCGTCTCGGTGGTGACGAGCAACCCCCTGTTAGCGCGTGCGACGCCCCATGAGTCCGTCGCCAGTTCCCACCCCTCGCCGCGTTCCTCCTTGCGCCCCTCGTTGCCATCGATGCGCGTGTTATGACCCAGCACAAGGCGCGACTGCGCGTGATCGCTGCTGACCTGTACCTGTAGTTTGCCGGGCGTGTCGTCGGCGACGATCTGGTTGGCCTGCAATCCGGCGAGGTCGCGCGTGCGTGTGCCACTCAGTGCATGATTGGCCGGCAGCTTCCACGGCGGCTGATTGAGCCGGTT
>NZ_JARESX010000200.1:0-812 GCF_046026435.1 Paraburkholderia sp. RL17-381-BIF-C
GACACACGGCGCCGCATCTTCGCGATCGTTGGCGCTTCATCGGGCAATCTCGTCGAGTGGTTCGACTTTTACGTGTATTCGTTCTGCGCGCTGTACTTCGCGCCGGCGTTCTTCCCGAGTGGCAATCCGACCACGCAGTTGCTCAACACCGCCGGCGTGTTCGCGGCAGGCTTCCTGATGCGTCCGATCGGCGGCTGGTTCTTCGGTCGTCTCGCCGACAAGCACGGCCGCCGCATGGCCATGATGGTGTCGGTGTTCATGATGTGCGGCGGGTCGCTGGTGATCGCGCTCTTGCCCACCTACGCGCAGATCGGCGCGCTCGCGCCGGCGCTGCTGCTGGTTGCGCGGCTGTTCCAGGGGTTGTCGGTGGGTGGCGAATATGGGACCAGCGCGACCTATATGAGTGAAGTCGCGCTCAAGGGGCGGCGCGGCTTTTTTGCGTCGTTCCAGTACGTGACGCTGATCGGTGGGCAGTTGTGCGCGCTGCTCGTGCTGGTGGTGCTGCAACAAACGCTCTCCACCGAAGAGCTGAAGGCGTGGGGCTGGCGCGTGCCGTTCGTGATCGGCGCGCTGGCGGCCTTGATCGCGCTGTATCTGCGTAAATCGCTCGACGAAACCACCACGGCCGAGACGCGTCATCGCAAGGAAGCGGGCACGTTGCGCGGTCTGTGGGTGCACAAGGGCGCGTTCATGACCGTGCTCGGCTTCACGGCCGGCGGCTCGCTGATTTTCTACACGTTCACGACGTACATGCAGAAGTACCTGGTCAACACGGCAGGCATGCATGCCAAGACGGCCAGCAACGTGATGAC
>NZ_JARESX010000201.1:0-776 GCF_046026435.1 Paraburkholderia sp. RL17-381-BIF-C
AAGCGCTATCAATCTTCTGAAAGCTTGTCTAACGGGCTTTCCGTGAACGTCATGTACTGTTTGAGATCAGGTTGGCCCATTGACAAAAGTTTGACGATCCCGCCGCCGAATCTGCGCACGAATTCGTCATCAATCCTGAAGTTGAACTCGTCCAGTAAAACAGGTATTTCACTTGCCCCCTTCAAAGCTGAAGACAGCCTTTCGGGCATGACGCACTGCAAGATCAACTGTTGGCGATTCTCGTCGTACGTCACCACTATTGAACACGGCATAAATTCAGTCATTTAATACCCCCGGCACTCTTGATAATCGTTCCACGCATTCTGCTTGCAAAGCGCTTTCCCTCTTTCGCCGCCCATAACGTAAGCGAAGTTATCGCACCGCCGCAGCTCCACCTCATATTTGGCATGGCAGTATGTTTCACGCCACTCGTTATCCCCACTGCTGCCACATTTAACCATTCCGCCGTCACCACCACCAGCCCCAAAGAGCGCGCTGTAGAGCCTCAACCTTTTCGCTGAGCTGGTCACATCGGGTACGAGGACAGGATAAGGAACTTGGGTTTGATCACTCAGCATCAGTTCCGTTGTCTCGCCCCATGCTGGAACTATTGCGCTCAGCTCACTACCAAAAAGTTTCCCCACCGGCTCGGCTTTCCACGGCATGTAGCACTCAACGCACATGCTTGGCACGAAGGGCTGGGCATCTGTCTGGAGTCCAGTGAGATTAGCAGGCGGCGCAACCGGGTCATTGCCCAGCTCCCAGTTGGTAAGCCA
>NZ_JARESX010000202.1:0-771 GCF_046026435.1 Paraburkholderia sp. RL17-381-BIF-C
GCTCACTTTGGGCACGCCCGGCAAGTTCTTCGGCACGCTCGCCGTCGCGCTTGCGGCAGTGAACGTGTTCGGCGGCTTTCTCGTGACGAGGCGAATGCTGGAGATGTTCAGGAAGAAAGAGCCGAAGAAACTCATCGCAGACAAGACGGCCAAGGAGAACGCGTAATGAGTCTGAACGTCGTCATGCTGCTTTATCTGGTTGCGTCGGTCTGCTTCATCCAGGCGCTTAAAGGGCTGTCGAATCCGAAGACGGCGCGCATCGGCAATACCTTCGGCATGGTCGGCATGGCGATCGCGATCCTCACGACCATCGCGCTGATCGTCAAGCAGGCTAATGGGCTCGGTTCGAATCTCGGGTTGGGGCTTGGCCTGCTGCTGATCGCGCTGGTGGTCGGCGGCGCGGTCGGCGCGTTCGTCGCCGCGCGCGTCGAGATGACGAAGATGCCGGAACTGGTCGCGGCCATGCACTCGCTGATCGGTCTTGCCGCTGTGTGTATCGCATATGCGGTGGTGTCGGAGCCGACTGCGTTCGGTCTCGTCGATCCGGACAACGCGATTCCGGGTTTCCTGCCGTACGGCAATCGCGTCGAGCTGTTCATCGGCACGTTCGTCGGCGCGATTACGTTCTCGGGTTCGGTGATCGCGTTCGGCAAGCTGTCGGGCAAGTACAGGTTCCGGCTGTTCCAGGGCGCGCCGGTGGTCTACGCCGGGCAGCATCTGATCAACCTGTTTCTTGCGATCGGGATGCTCGGCTTCGGCGTGATCTTCTTC
>NZ_JARESX010000203.1:0-750 GCF_046026435.1 Paraburkholderia sp. RL17-381-BIF-C
GTTTGCGTCTTCGAAGCCCGGCAGCGTCGCGATGTCTTCGAGACCGGCCAGTTCTTTCATCACGAACAGCATGTCTTTGATGGGTGCCGTATAGCTCATTTTCGTCTCCTCCCGCCGTTGATATAAAAAAAGGGCGCCGGACTTGATCGGTCCCGCGCCCTTCGCGTGTTGCCAGACGCCTTTTACAAGGCGCTTCGACGCTTAGCCCAGCTCGCTAACGAGTTCCGGCACGACCGTGAACAGATCGCCCACCAGACCGTAATCGGCGACGCTGAAAATCGGCGCTTCCGGGTCTTTGTTGATCGCGACGATCACTTTGCTGTCTTTCATGCCGGCCAAGTGCTGGATCGCGCCGGAGATACCGACCGCCACATACAGTTGCGGCGCGACGATCTTGCCGGTCTGGCCGACCTGATAGTCGTTCGGCACAAAGCCCGCATCCACTGCTGCACGCGATGCACCCAGCGCTGCGTTCAGCTTGTCTGCCAGCGGCTCGAGAACCTTGGTGTAGTTCTCGCCGTTGCCCAAACCGCGGCCGCCCGAAACGATGATCTTTGCCGACGTCAGTTCCGGACGGTCCAGCTTCGTCACTTCACGGCTCACGAACTGTGAAATGCCGCTGTCTGCTGCCGCTTCGATCTTCTCGACCGTTGCGCTGCCGCCTTCCGCTGCCACAGCGTCGAAACCGGTCGAACGAACTGTGATGACCTTGATCGGGTCTTGAGACTGAACCGTCGCGATCGCGTTGCC
>NZ_JARESX010000204.1:0-743 GCF_046026435.1 Paraburkholderia sp. RL17-381-BIF-C
TCGGTGAACGTGTCGTCGTCGAACATGATCTCCTTCACTTCGGGCATGTTGTCGCGAATCCACTTCACTTCGGCCAGCACGTTCTCGACCGAGCGCGTGCGGTAGCGGTGGCCGCCCACGGTTTGCGGCCACAAGCAGAACGTGCACTTCGAGCGGCAGCCGCGGCCCGTGTAAATCGACACGTACGGATGCTTCAGATAGCCGATGAAGTAGTTGTCGATCTTCAGATCGCGCTTGTAGATGGGCGCCACGAACGGCAGCTCGTCCATGTTTTCGAGGATCGGGCGCGCTTCGTTGTGCTCGATCGAACCGTCGGCGGCGCGATAGCTCAAACCCTTGATCTGCGAGAACGGTTTGCCTTCGGCCACTTCCTGACAGGTGAAGTCGAATTCTTCGCGGCAGAGGAAATCGATCGCCTCGGTGGCAACCAGCGAATTGTGAGGATCGACGGCGACCTTCGCGCCCACCATGCCGATCAAAACCGATGGCTTGCGCTTCTTCAGGTCTTCGGCGAACAGGGCGTCGGTGGGAAAGGACGGCGTGCTGGTGTGGATCACCACCAGATCGTATTGCTGCGCAATGTCGAGCGTTTGATCCACCGACAGACCGTCTGCCGGTGCATCGAGCACGCGGCTGTCGGGCACGAGTGCCGCAGGCTGCGCAAGCCACGTCGGATACCAGAACGAGCGGACTTCGCGTTTGGCCTGATAGCGCGAACCCGCGCCACCATCGAAGCCGTCGTA
>NZ_JARESX010000205.1:0-734 GCF_046026435.1 Paraburkholderia sp. RL17-381-BIF-C
AACCTCGGAAAGATTACTCTTCAGACGGTCTGTCGATCGGTGCCTCTGTAAAAGTAATGTATTGCTTGAGATCAGGTT
Source organism: Paraburkholderia sp. RL17-381-BIF-C (assembly GCF_046026435.1). Lineage (NCBI taxonomy): Bacteria > Pseudomonadati > Pseudomonadota > Betaproteobacteria > Burkholderiales > Burkholderiaceae > Paraburkholderia > Paraburkholderia sp. RL17-381-BIF-C. Next base: position 79 of record NZ_JARESX010000205.1, read on the forward strand.
GACCCAGCGCGATGAGACTGAGCACACCAGCGCCAAACCGACGCGCAAATTCGTCGTCAAGTCGGAACTCGAATTCATCCAGTAAAACGGGCATTTCAATTGCCCCTTTCAACGCCGTGGCCATCCTTCCTCGCTCGACTGACTGCAAGATCAACTGTTGACGGTCTTGGTCGTAAGTTACAACCACGGAACATGGTGGAAATCTGATCATCAGTGCCCCCTGCACTCCTGATAGTCGTCAAATGCATTCTTCTTGCAAAGTGCGAGGCCCGCCAAACCACCCATATATTTGGCAAGCGAGTTACACCTGAACATATCGGACTCATACTTCGCGTGACAGTCCGCCTCACGCCACTCATTATCCCCGCTGCTCCCACACTTGACCATCCCACCGTCGCCGCTTCCAGCTCCGAAGAGAGTACTGTAAAGCATCGCCCTTTTCGCCGAACTGGTCAGATCCGGCACCAGAACAGGATAAGGGACTTGCGCCTGATCGCTCAGCATCACTTCCGTTGCCTCGCCCCATGCTGGAAGTGCAGCGCTCAGTTCACTTTCAAAAAGTTTCTCCGTTAGCGTAGCTTTCCACCGCATGTAGCACTCGACACAGATGCCTGGTACGAAGGCCCGTGTATCTGACTGCAATCCCGTGAGGCTGG
>NZ_JARESX010000206.1:0-733 GCF_046026435.1 Paraburkholderia sp. RL17-381-BIF-C
AGCTTCTGGGTCCCGTTGGTTTCAATGCTCAAACAGGCAGGGCTCACAGCCGACTGCGGCGTGTGCAATGAGCGCGTCAGGCTGTGGTTGCGCGACGTCGCCAACGTCCGTGTGCACGGCACTACCAAACGGGTTCCGGCCGAGGTGTTGCTCGAGGAGCGGCCGCATCTTCTTCCACTGCCGGCACCCTACGTGGGACGATCGGTTAGAACGGGCGCGACGCCGCATCAGCAGCCGAAACCGGCATCACGGTACGCGAGCTCGGAGTGGAACAAACCGTTGCAGCACCCGTTGTCGATCTACGACGCGTTCAGCCGCGCACAGGAGGTAAGCGCATGACGCCACAGCTCGAACGACTGACTGTGTTGTGCAAGCAGCTCAATCTGCTGCACTTGCCGACACAGATTGCGCACCTCGGCCAGATGGCCGCGAAACGCGAGCTCGGCTATCTCGACTTCCTCGAACAGGCCTTGAAGGATGAAGCGATGGCACGCGCGGAGCGAATGCGCCGGATGCTGACGCGTCTGGCTGGCTTCCCGGCAATCAAGACGCTTGATGAATTCGACTTCGAATTCGCGCTCGGCGTGCCGAAAGCACTGGTTCTCGAACTCGGCAGTCTTGCCTTTGTGGAGCGTGCCGAGAATGTCGTGCTCCTCGGACCCAGTGGCGTTGGTAAAACCCATCTTGCTGTCGCGCTTGGATATCGTGCAACGCAGGCCGGGTTTCGCACCCG
>NZ_JARESX010000207.1:0-728 GCF_046026435.1 Paraburkholderia sp. RL17-381-BIF-C
GAATGGATCCCGGCCGCAGCACACCCGATGGACGTGATGCGCACCGGCGTGTCGGTGCTGGGCACCGTGCTGCCGGAGAAAGACGATCACAACCTGCCGGGCGCGCGCGACATTGCCGACAAGCTGATGGCCTCGCTCGGTTCGATGCTGCTCTACTGGTATCACTATTCGCACAACGGCAAGCGCATCGAAGTGGAAACCGACGACGACTCGATCGGCGGCCACTTCCTGCATCTGCTGCACGGCGTGGAGCCGTCGAAGGCGTGGGTCGACGCAATGCACGTGTCGCTGAACCTGTACGCCGAGCATGAATTCAACGCATCGACCTTCACGGGCCGCGTGATCGCGGGCACGGGATCGGACATCTATTCGGCGATCACCGGCGCGATCGGCGCGCTGCGCGGGCCGAAGCACGGCGGCGCCAATGAAGTCGCGTTCGAGATCCAGTCGCGCTACCAGACGCCGGACGAAGCCGAAGCGGACATCCGCCGCCGCGTCGAGAACAAGGAAGTGGTGATCGGTTTCGGCCACCCGGTGTACACGATTTCGGACCCGCGCAACAAGGTCATCAAGGAAGTCGCGAAGAAGCTCTCGAAGGAAGCGGGCAACACCAAGCTGTTCAGCATCGCCGAGCGGCTGGAGTCGGTGATGTGGGAAGCGAAGAAGATGTTCCCGAATCTGGACTGGTTCAGCGCGGTCTCGTATCACATGATGGGCGTGCCGACGGC
>NZ_JARESX010000208.1:0-689 GCF_046026435.1 Paraburkholderia sp. RL17-381-BIF-C
TGACCGGTCCTGAAATAGGTTGACACTTTTTCGACGAATTGAAGAGGTGGCAAGTGGAGCAAGGGATCAAGCGGACGCAACGGGACTACAGTCTGGCTTTTAAGCTGTCGGTGGTGGAGCAGGTCGAAAAAGGCGAACTGACGTACAAAGAGGCGCAGCGGCGCTACGGCATTCAGGGTCGCTCGACAGTGCTGGTATGGTTACGCAAGCACGGCTTGCAGGATTGGGCTGATCCATCCGGCCGTGCGCAATCGGATTGGGCCATGCCGAAGGAAGACTCAAAGCCGCTCACACCAGAGCAGCGCATCAGGGAATTGGAAACGCAATTGCGCGAAGCGCGGGAGAAGGCCGCGTTGTTCGAGGCTGTGCTTGACGTGATGCGCAAGGATTACGGGATCACGGTAAAAAAGCCTTCGGGCAGGTCGTCGGGCAAAAGCGGATCGAAACGCTGAGCGTCGAGCGGGCCTGCCGTTATATGGGCATCAGCCGGCAAGCGTATTACAAGCGTTGCCGGTTCGAGAAGCGTCGCGATTCGGAAGCGGCAAGCGTGACCGCCCTCGTGCGGGACGTCCGGCTTCGCCAGCCGAGGCTTGGGACACGAAAACTGCATCATCTGCTCGGCCCCGAACTCGCCGGACGAGGTATCAAGCTGGGGCGAGACCGATTGTTCGATGTGCTGCGCGCCGCAC
>NZ_JARESX010000209.1:0-686 GCF_046026435.1 Paraburkholderia sp. RL17-381-BIF-C
CATGCGCAACGTAGGGTCATCACTATCCGGGCAGAAGCATCGCGTAGACTTGGCGCGAAACAACTTTGCTCCATGGATCCAGGATGACCCTGTTACGGCAGTCGATCGAAACTTACCTTCTTGCGAAGGACGGCAACCGCCCGCATCTCATGTCCCGCGCATTCGCTGCCGATGCGGAGCTCGTGATGGAGGTCAAGACTGACGAGATATCGTTTCCTTCAACGGTGAAAGGCCTGAAGGGCATATCAGAGACGCTGGTAAGTCAGTTCGCGCAACGTTACGAAAATATCTATACCTTTTGCATGGAGGTTCCGCCGGACCACGCGAGCGCATTTAGTTGCAAGTGGCTCGTTTGCATGACGGAAAAAGTTTCGGGCGCAGTGCGTTTGGGTTTCGGGAGCTACGCATGGTTGAGTCGAGATGATTCTGGACTGGTTGCGAAGCTTGAAATCACCATTGAAGAGATGAAAACGCTGCCAGGTGAACTCGGAGATTCGATCCTGGGATGGGTAAGCTCACTTCCTTATCCATGGTGTCCACTCGATCTGCTGGTGCGAAGCGCCCCGAACATCCGGGCAGTTGAGGAGGTTGCGAGGAATCTTGCGCGTAGCCAGTAAAGAAGATCAGAGGGTGATGCGATAGTCCACTAACGGCCAGGTGAAGGGCGTGGTCATTGACCGCCTGGA
>NZ_JARESX010000210.1:0-682 GCF_046026435.1 Paraburkholderia sp. RL17-381-BIF-C
CGCCAGATTCCTGTCGAACTCAGCAGCGCCGGCGGGTGGCGTTTTTGAACGGCTTTGCGGCGCAGTTGTGTCTTTGGAAGCAGCTTGCAGGACGGGGGATGTCAATGCAATACCGACAGCCATCGCAACTAGAAGCTTTTTCATATCTCCTCCCTGTGAACGCGCGACTCGACGACAGAGCGTGTGCAGTCATCGTGTACACAAGGCTACATGTCAGCACCGACCTTCCCTTGACGCTCGTCAACGAAGCAGATGGAGTTGACGGGCAAGTGATTCGATTCTCCGTGCGGGGAAATGCCGTTCCAACCTCTGGGACTTGATTGAGGTCAATGACTCGTCCTTCAGAGGGGCGAGCATGACGGAGTGGACCCGGCTGAAGTTTGGCTGGTTCTGTACTTTAGCGTCGACGCCAAACATTGTCGTTCGCCGGACTCGCCTTGCCAACAGCAAGACAATTTTCCTTGGGATAGAACGTCGACTTGCCAGATCTACTGCGCCTGACTTCATCGTTAACGGTCTTGTCTCGGAAAGCTGAGCGCAATTCCGCGAGAAACCTGAACACCCGAGCGTCTTTGTCCATCGTGCGCAACGAACCATTCAATAATCTTTCGTCGCTCTTCGGGAGTAAGGTTTGGGTAAATAAAACGCCATTTCCCGGTAACGACTGGATGTTTCAATAAAA
>NZ_JARESX010000211.1:0-670 GCF_046026435.1 Paraburkholderia sp. RL17-381-BIF-C
GGGGCTGTCCAATCCTAAAACCGCACGCATCGGCAACACCTTCGGTATGGTCGGGATGGCGATCGCGATCCTCACCACCATCGCGCTGATCGTCAAGCAGGCGAACGGGCTCGGCTCGAACCTCGGGTTGGGTCTCGGTTTGCTGCTGGTCGCGCTGGTGATCGGCGGTGCGGTCGGTGCGTTCGTCGCCGCGCGCGTCGAGATGACCAAGATGCCGGAACTGGTCGCGGCGATGCACTCGCTGATCGGTCTGGCCGCCGTGTGTATCGCGTATGCGGTGGTGTCGGAGCCGTCCGCGTTCGGTCTCGTCGATCCGGAGAACACCGCGCCGGGCTTCCTGCCGTATGGCAATCGCGTCGAACTGTTCATCGGCACGTTCGTCGGCGCGATCACGTTCTCGGGTTCGGTGATCGCGTTCGGCAAGCTGTCGGGCAAGTACAAGTTCCGGCTGTTCCAGGGCGCGCCGGTCGTGTATGCCGGTCAGCATCTGATCAACCTGCTGCTCGCGCTCGCGATGCTCGGCTTCGGCGTGATCTTCTTTCTCACGCAGTCGTGGCTGCCGTTCATCATCATGACGCTGATCGCCTTCGTGCTCGGCGTGCTGATCATCATTCCGATCGGCGGCGCGGACATGCCGGTGGTCGTGTCGATGCTGAACTCGTATTCGGGT
>NZ_JARESX010000212.1:0-660 GCF_046026435.1 Paraburkholderia sp. RL17-381-BIF-C
GCCTGCACTGCCAGAAGCGCTGCTCGATGAACTGGTGAAGGGCCCGATGACGCCCGCCGAGGTTCAGGACCTGATGCTGGCGTTCAACAAGGCACTGATCGAGCGGGCGATGGGCGCCGAGATGAGCATGCATCTGGGCTACCGGCCCGGCCAGCCCAGGCCCTCTGAGCAGACCAACGAGCGCAACGGCGCCAGCGGCAAGACGGTGATCACCGAGCGCGGCCCGGTCAGGGTCGATCTGCCGCGCGACCGCGATGGCAGCTTCGAGCCGATCCTGATTCCCAAACACGAGCGCCGATTCACGGGCTTCGACGAGCGCATTATCGCGATGTACGCCCGGGGCATGAGCGTGCGCGAGATTCAGGCGTTTCTGGCCGAAAGCTACAGCACCGAGGTCTCCCCCGACTTCATCAGCTCGGTCACCGACGAAGTCATGGCCGAAACGCTCGCCTGGCAGAGCCGTCCGCTCGAGCCGATGTATCCGGTGGTGTTCTTCGACGCGCTGCGCGTGAAGATCCGTGGCGACGGCGTGGTGAGCAACAAGGCAGTGTATCTGGCGCTGGGCATCCAGGCCGACGGTCAGCGCGACGTGCTCGGCCTGTGGATCGAGCAGACCGAAGGTGCGAAGTTCTGGCTGAAGGTGTTCAACGAACTGAAGAC
>NZ_JARESX010000213.1:0-651 GCF_046026435.1 Paraburkholderia sp. RL17-381-BIF-C
CCGTGCTCGACGGAGCCATGCCTGCAAACGTGTAGGTGATGCCGCCGATCGTCGTGCCGGAGGTGGCGACCGCCGTTGTGGTCGTCGAACCTGCGCCTAGTGCTACTGCGCCAGCGTTGGACGCTTTCGCGCCGTTACCCAGTGCGACTGCGTCCGTGGCGGCCGCCAACGCCGCCGGGCCGGCTGCCAGGCTATTGGTGCCCGTTGCCGATGAATCCGCCAGCGACGAGTTCGCGTGGAAGTACTTGATGCCGTTGCCACCGTTGGTGATGTTGTTCACCGTGTTGCTGATGTTGGTGACGTTGCCCGCGATGTTCGTGACGTTGTTGCTCAGGTTGGTCACGTTGTTGTTGATCGTGTTGACCTTCGCGTCTTCCGACTGCAACTGGCTGACGTTCACCGCGTCCGTTGCGGCCGAACCGGCTGCGACGTTCGTGATGCGGCGTTCCTTGCCTGCAGCGCCTACCGAGACTTCACCATTGGCTGCCAATGCCGTGCCCGTCAGTGTTGCCGTGCCCGGGTTGTAACCCGCTGCCGACAGGTTTGCCGTGGTCGTCGAGTTCGAACCGAGTGCGACAGAGTTAGCCGCCGATGCCGATGCATTGCCACCAATGGCGACTGCGTCCGTACCCGTTGCCGATGAGTCGGCCA
>NZ_JARESX010000214.1:0-620 GCF_046026435.1 Paraburkholderia sp. RL17-381-BIF-C
TGTCAAGTCCTGGAATAGGTTGACAGTAGTCAGCCACTGAGCGCCCGATGCACCGCATCGGGCGTTTTGTATTTCAGAGCGGCATGCGGTCGCTCCTGGTTGTAGATGCGCACGGACTGTTCGACCATCTTTGCGGCCTGTTCGAGGTTGGCGGGACGCTGCAACAGGAATTCGCCCTTGAGGATGCCGTTGACCCGTTCGGCCAGGGCATTCTGATAGCAGTCGTAGCCGTCGGTCATCGAGCAGCGCAAGTCATAGCGCCGATGGATGTCCTGATAGTAGGTCGAGCAATACTGGATCCCGCGATCGGAGTGATGGATCAACGGCTGGCGGCTCTTGCGTGTGCGCAACGCTTTCTTCAGCGCCTGACTGACCTGTTCGGTCTGCAGGCTGTCGTGAACGTGATGGCCGACGATCTTGCGCGAGAACGCATCGGTGACCAGGCTCAGATATACAAACGGGCCCGCAGTCGGCAGGTACGTGATGTCGGCAACCCACACCTGTTCAGGCCCGGTCGGCACGATCTGATCCGGTCCGGATTTCAGCAAATTCGGATGACGCCGGAAGCGATGGTGGCTTTGAGTCGTCTTGTGGTACGCCCGGTTCGGCACGACCAGCAG
>NZ_JARESX010000215.1:0-600 GCF_046026435.1 Paraburkholderia sp. RL17-381-BIF-C
CTTCATGGGTCAGAACGTAAACCGGTGTGTGAAACGGAGCTTCTTCCGGCCACGCGCGCTCGCCCTGGTCGAACATTCGCTTGCCCATAATGTTGGCGCCGATGCGCTCCGTAGTGCTGCGAAGCAGGTCGTTGACCGGGCCGGTCTCTCCCCCCGGTCCGAGCTTGAGGTTCTTGCGGAAGTACTGTTGATTGAGGATCCAGGCCATCAGCGCGCCCCACTTGGCGCCCCAGTTCTTGTACTCAGGATTGCCCCAATTCTCCATGGTCATTCCTTCCGGTGCCATGTAGCCGTCGAGGCTAAGTCCAATGTTGACGAACACTTTACTCATGATTCTCCTCTCGCAGGTTCGGATGTCATCCTAACTTTAATATGGGGTGAAAGTTGTGCACCCCAACTTCCCCCTCAATCTCCTCGCAGTCACTGCTTGCGACGCAGTAAGCGATGACTTCAAACTTCTCTGTCATACCCACCGTTCAGCGGTCACATAGGCGGACAGACGTCCGCTACCGGATTCTATCCTCGGGCTCGCCGCCCACGCCGCTGCACATTGCGAACCCCAATGCGAAGCGTCACTACGCACAGCAAAACAATGACGAG
>NZ_JARESX010000216.1:0-600 GCF_046026435.1 Paraburkholderia sp. RL17-381-BIF-C
TTTCATGGGTCAGAACGTAAACCGGTGTGTGAAACGGAGCTTCTTCCGGCCAGGCGCGCTCGCCCTGGTCGAACATTCGCTTGCCCATAATGTTGGCGCCAATGCGCTCCGTAGTGCTGCGAAGCAGGTCATTGACCGGGCCGGTCTCTCCCCCCGGTCCAAGCTTGAGGTTCTCGCGGAAGTACTGTTGATTGAAGATCCAGGCCATCAGCGCGCCCCACTTGGCGCCCCAGTTCTTGTACTCAGGATTGTCCCAATTCTCTATGGTCATTCCTTCCGGTGCCATGTAGCCGTCTAGGCTGAGTCCAATGTTGACGAATACTTTACTCATGATTCTCCTCTCGCATGTTCGGATGTCGTCCTAACTTTAATATGATGTGAAATTTGTGCACCCCAACTTCCCCCTCAATTTCCTCGGAGTCACCGCTTGCGACGCAGTAAGCGATGACTTCAAACCTCTCTTTCACACCACCGTTCAACCGTCACATAGGCGGGCAGGCGTCCGCTACCGGATTTTATCCTCGGGCTCGCCGCCCTTGCCGCTTCGCATTGGGAGCCCCCAATGCGAAGCATAACTACGCACAGCAAAACAATGACGCT
>NZ_JARESX010000217.1:0-590 GCF_046026435.1 Paraburkholderia sp. RL17-381-BIF-C
AAGCAGGCGGATATCGTCATCACAACGGCCCTTATACCTGGTCGTCTGGCCCCTACGTTAATTTCCGTGGAGACCGTGGCGGCGATGAAAGGCGGATCGGTCATTGTTGATCTGGCGGCGTCCCGCGGCGCGCAATACGAGGGCCATCCGGGCGGAAACTGTCCCCTTACCGAAACCGATAAGGTCGTTGTCAGATACGGTGTGACGATCGTGGGTTTTTCGAATCTGGCGGCAATGGTTCCCACCGACGCGTCTGCGCTTTACGCCCGAAATCTCCTGGAATTTCTCAAGCTGATTGTTACGAAGGAGGGCGCGGTGAATATCGATCTGGATGATGACATTGTGGCCGCAACACTCCTCACGCGTGCCGGGCAGGTTCTGCGGAAGTTCTAGTCATTGAAAAAAAAGAGAAAAGGTAGCGAAATGGAAGTCATGAGTCACACCGTTATCAACCTGATCATCTTCGTGCTGGCGATCTACGTCGGCTACCACGTGGTCTGGAACGTCACGCCCGCGCTGCATACGCCGCTGATGGCCGTGACCAACGCGATCTCGGCGATCGTGATCGTCGGCGCGATGCTCGCCGCGGG
>NZ_JARESX010000218.1:0-580 GCF_046026435.1 Paraburkholderia sp. RL17-381-BIF-C
CAATTGAATCAATCCTTTGTCCGACGTACTGAACCTCGCGGTACATACCTGTGCGGGTCGTCTCGGAGTGGAACAGACCTGTGCTGACCGAGTACGTTTCCGTCGTACCGATCCGTTCGTCTTTCAGGTGGAAGTAACCATCGCCAGCTTTCGTCAGGGCGAGACCCGACGTTCCTGGCACCGCCCACGCTCCATTAACCCACTTGAATATCAGAGGCTGCCCGTTACTCCGGTAAGCGGAGATCTTTGGGGTGCTCGCATTGGCTGCGGTCAGATCAAGCCTTCGCTGCCAGTTGCTGACCCAATAGCCCCCCATCGCCGTCTGGGTTTTGTCGAACGGCTTCGAAAAATAGCTACGACTGAACACAAGCGGCGACGTATCGCCGCTAGCAAAGTCAGTTTCAGAAAGCGTGACAACTCCATTTGCCGGAAACACCGGGTCCGCCACCGGGCAGGTATCGTCAGGCGGGGTTTCGGTTGAGCTGCACCACTGATCAATTAGTGCGAGGTCGTTAATACACGCATAGTTGCCCATTCCGCCAGGCGTATTGCTTGTGACGTCGAGCTTGCATGTCCTGGA
>NZ_JARESX010000219.1:0-568 GCF_046026435.1 Paraburkholderia sp. RL17-381-BIF-C
GTACGGGGTCGCGGCCAGATCAGGCGTCGTGTTCATCCGGCCATAGAGAACAGGAATTGCCTCGAGGAGCCGCGCGGTGTTCCCGCTCGCCGACAGGGAATACGTCGGACTGTTGGTCGTACCCTGCGCGACGCTCGCTGTTCTGGCCGGCACGATCGCATTGACCAGCATCGAGCCTGCGGCCATGACCGCCATCGAAACGCCTGCCTGGACCGCCATCATGCCCGCCGTAACGGTGCCAGCCGCCACCCCGGTTGCCGCGCCATATGCAGCCGCCGCAGCGCCGCCCGTATAGACCGAAGCGACGGCCACCGCGATCATCAATATGGCCTGCAGGGGATTCGATCCGCCACCGCCCTTCGGTACGGGGATGAACTGGACAATCGCGCCGTACGGGATCGGCTTATCCCAGTCCTTGCGCAACCAGTAGTCGGCGTCGACGCAGACTATCGTGTGCTGCGTGTCGACGCCCGCCCGTTCCGCCCACTCAGCAGGCGTCAACGGCGAGTCGAGTTCATAGACCTGCCGGCCCTGCGCGTGACAATATGGATTCACCGCGCGAACAATC
>NZ_JARESX010000220.1:0-568 GCF_046026435.1 Paraburkholderia sp. RL17-381-BIF-C
ATACGGGGTCGCGGCCAGATCAGGCGTAGTGTTCATCCGCCCATAGAGAACAGGAATTGCCTCGAGGAGCCGCGCGGTGTTCCCGCTCGCCGACAGCGAATACGTCGGACTGTTGGTCGTACCCTGCGCGACGCTTGCCGTCCTGGCCGGCACGATCGCATTGACCAGCATTGAGCCTGCGGCCATGACGGCCATCGAAACGCCTGCCTGGACCGCCATCATGCCTGCCGTAACGGTGCCAGCGGCCACCCCGGTTGCCGCGCCATATGCGGCTGCCGCAGCGCCGCCGGTATAGACCGACGCGACGGCCACCGCGATCATCAATATCGCCTGCAGGGGATTCGATCCGCCACCGCCCTTCGGCACGGGAATGAACTGGACAATCGCGCCGTGTGGGATCGGTTTATCCCAGTCCTTGCGCAACCAGTAGTCGGCGTCGACGCAGACTATCGTGTGCTGAGTGTCGACGCTCACCCGTTCCGCCCACTCAGCAGGCGTCAACGGCGAGTCCAGTTCATAGACCCGCCGGCCCTGCGCGTGGCAATATGGATTCACAGCACGAACGATT
>NZ_JARESX010000221.1:0-552 GCF_046026435.1 Paraburkholderia sp. RL17-381-BIF-C
CCATAAGCGGGTCCCCTGGCTTGGAGGAGGTGGTGGTGCATCTGGAATCCGTGCCCTCGCACATTCCGCCCCAGTGACAAGGCAGTCATTCTTCCGGCGGCGCTCCGCGCGCCGTCGCGGTACTTCAACAACCGCCAGATGGGGCGCGCGCCCGCGGCATTTCTCAGCGGTTGCCGTCTGTTGCGTCAGCGGTAATTGCCAAGCCGCTGAGCGTCTTTTTGCGTCGGTGGCACTTCTCGAAACGTTGAGCGTCCGTTGCATCGGCGGCACGTCTCGAAACGTTCAGCGTCTTTTGCGCCGGTGGCACTCCTCAAACTGCTGGCCATTATTTGGGTCAGTAGCGTCTCTAAGACCACGGCCCATTAAGGCGTCTCGCCGAGGCGAAGCCGACGGCTCCCGCAATGCACAAACGCAGCCTCCTGAAGCGAACCGTTCCGTCGCGCGCGGAGCGCGAGGCGGGAAGTATGACGGCCTTGTCACTGACACCGAATGTGCGAGAGCACGGATTCCAGATGCACCACTACCTCCTCCAAGCCAGGGGACCCGCTTATG
>NZ_JARESX010000222.1:0-541 GCF_046026435.1 Paraburkholderia sp. RL17-381-BIF-C
AGGGCTGTCGAATCCGAAGACCGCGCGCATCGGCAATACCTTCGGGATGGCGGGGATGGCGATCGCGATCCTCACGACCATCGCGCTGATCGTCAAGCAGGCCAACGGGCTCGGTTCGAATCTCGGTCTTGGGCTTGGCCTCTTGCTGGTCGCGCTGGTGGTCGGCGGTGCGGTTGGCGCGTTCGTCGCGGCGCGCGTCGAGATGACCAAGATGCCGGAACTGGTCGCGGCCATGCACTCGCTGATCGGTCTCGCCGCTGTGTGTATTGCGTACGCGGTGGTGTCGGAGCCGGCTGCGTTCGGTCTCGTCGATCCGGACAATACCGCGCCGGGCTTCCTGCCGTACGGCAATCGTGTCGAGCTGTTCATCGGCACGTTCGTCGGCGCGATCACGTTCTCGGGTTCGGTGATCGCGTTCGGCAAACTGTCCGGCAAGTACAGGTTCCGGTTGTTCCAGGGCGCGCCGGTCGTGTACGCGGGCCAGCATCTGATCAACCTGCTGCTCGCGCTGGCGATGCTCGGCTTTGGCGTGATCTTCTTT
>NZ_JARESX010000223.1:0-536 GCF_046026435.1 Paraburkholderia sp. RL17-381-BIF-C
AGGGAGTTCGTGGGTAATGATCCGTCGGCGCTGATTCTCGGCGACAACATTTTCTACGGGCACGATCTGGCGAAGCAGCTGGAAAACGCCAACGACAAAACCGAAGGCGCCACTGTCTTTGCGTACCACGTGCACGACCCGGAACGGTATGGCGTGGTCGAGTTCGACCGCGAGTTCCGTGCGCTTTCGATCGAGGAGAAGCCCGCAAAGCCGCGCTCGAATTACGCGGTCACGGGTCTCTATTTCTACGACAAGCAGGTGTGCGACATTGCCGCGGATATCAAGCCGTCGCCGCGTGGCGAGCTTGAAATCACCGACGTCAACTCGCGTTATCTCGCCAACGCAGCGCTCAATGTCGAGATCATGGGCCGCGGTTACGCCTGGCTCGATACGGGCACGCACGACTCGTTAATCGAAGCGGCGACCTTCATCGCCACGCTGCAGAAGCGTCAGGGACTGGTGGTCGCGTGTCCCGAAGAGATTGCGTACCGGCGGCAATGGATCGACGGCGAACAATTGCAGGCTCTCGCCAAACC
>NZ_JARESX010000224.1:0-530 GCF_046026435.1 Paraburkholderia sp. RL17-381-BIF-C
TCATAAGCGGGTCCCCCGCGCAGCCACGGTAGTGGTGCATCTGGAATCCGTGCCCTCGCACACTCCGCGTTTGTGACACAGCAGTCATTCTTCCGGCGGCGCTGCGCGCGCCGTCGCGGTAGTTCGGCAAAACGTTTGTAGTTAAGGGATCGGTCTGCGATGCGCGGCCGCGATTTTTTGATCTCTTTCGGCGGCCACGATAGTTAGGAAAACTGAGCGCGAATAGAATTCATCGCTTCTTTCCTAATCGGATTCGCCATGGTGGCTGCCGTCTCCGCGGCAGTCGCCAGCTTGGCAAGAGGATCTGGATTGACGACGCTCGCAAAGAAAACTGACGAGATTCTGGCTGCTTCGCGGGCTGATCCCGGGCCTTCGACCGATAGTGCCAGCGTTGGTGTAGGCGCGAATGACCGCGACGGCGCGCGCAGCGCCGCCGGAAGAATGACTGCTGTGTCACAAGCGCCGAATGTGCGGGGGCACGGATTCCAGATGGGCCACTATCGTGGCTGTGCGGGGGACACGCTTATGGG
>NZ_JARESX010000225.1:0-522 GCF_046026435.1 Paraburkholderia sp. RL17-381-BIF-C
ATCGCGTGAATCGGACCCTGATGCTGGCTGAGAATTTCCATGGCGACGGTGCCTTGCCCGGCGATCACATACGGATCGTCGAACGGATGCACGAAGGTCAGGCCGCGCTCTTCCTGCAGCTTCACCGCGTGTCCATACGCATCGCTATACGATTCGCCGAACTGCACGACTTCGACGGTCGGCCCGCCGTGCGCGCGCACCGCATCGACCTTCACTTGCGGAGTCGTGACCGGCACCACGATGATCGCCTTCACGCCCATGCGCGCCGCCGACAGCGCCACGCCCTGCGCATGATTGCCCGCCGACGCGGTAATCACGCCACGTTCCAACGCCTCGGAAGGAATATGCGCCATCTTGTTGTACGCGCCGCGCACCTTGAACGAGAACACCGGCTGGTTGTCCTCGCGCTTCAGGTAGACCGGATTGCGCAGACGTGCCGACAGATTCGGCGCGCGTTCGAGTTCGGTCTCGCGGGCCACGTCGTAGACGCGCGCGGTGAGGGTTTTTTTCAGGTAGTCGTGG
>NZ_JARESX010000226.1:0-520 GCF_046026435.1 Paraburkholderia sp. RL17-381-BIF-C
GTGTCGCGCGCAGTTGTAAATTGATACAGCAACGCAGTTAGGAATTGATACACCTCGTTGTAGGGTTGCTCCTTTTGGGCGGCCCGTGATCAGCTACGAGGAGTACATGGAAATCGAGATTCTGCGTCGCCAGGGAAACAGCCTCCGGGACATCGCTGTCGAGACCGGCATGGCAGTCAACACAGTCAGGAAGTATCTGGAATCGGGTCCGCCGCAGCGTAAGGCCCGGCAACCAGTCGTCGGCAAGCTTGCACCCTTCAAGGCCTATCTGCAGGGCCGCGTCGAAGCAGCGAAGCCGGACTGGATTCCGGCGACGGTGCTCAAGCGGGAGATTGAGGAGCGCGGCTACACGGGCGGCCTACGCCGGGTGCAGGAGTATCTGCAGAAGCTTCGACCCGCTGCACGCCCCGACCCGGTGGTCAGATTCGAGACAGAGCCGGGACATCAGATGCAGATGGACTGGATTGAGTTTCGTAAGCCGGGGCACAAACTCGGCATGCTCGCGGCGTTCGTTGCGACG
>NZ_JARESX010000227.1:0-480 GCF_046026435.1 Paraburkholderia sp. RL17-381-BIF-C
GGCTTACGGCTTACGGCTTACGGCTTACGGCTCACGGCTCATGGCTCGCGGCTCACGGCTTACGATTCGCGGCTCACGACTCGCGGCTCACGACTCGGAACTCGAAACTCTGAACGAAGCGCGGGTCACAAATGTGAGGTAAGGCGCAGCGTATGCGCCTGAAGTGTTCGAGATACCTGCTCAACGGCGTCAGCGCTGGCAAGCGAACGTTAGCTGGTTCTGCGTCAACGCTTTTCGCCGCGACCCCGCTTAGTACCGGAGACAAATGGTGGCGACCGGAGGTTTTCAACGGCAACTCGCCGAGGCGAAGCCGACGGCCCCCACCACGCCAAGAGAATCCAGGGGGGGGAGCAAACCCTTCCGACGAGCGCGGAGCGCGAGGCGGGAAGAATGAGCGCCTTGTCACGAAAGTGGAGTGTGCGAGGGCGCAGATTCCAGATGCACCACTGGCGCGGCTGCGCGAGAGACCCGCTTAAGAAT
>NZ_JARESX010000228.1:0-475 GCF_046026435.1 Paraburkholderia sp. RL17-381-BIF-C
TGCGAAGGTGAACACGGTTAATAACAACGTGAACAACCTGAGTAACAGCATCACGAATATCACCAATACGGGCACCAAGTATTTCCACGTAAATTCGACGTTGGCAGATTCTTCAGCCAGTGGGGGGAACGCTGTTGCGATTGGTGCCGTTGCGAATGCATCGGGAGGAAGCGCGATTGCAGTGGGTAATAACGCAACCGCATCGGTTGCTTACTCGGTTGCGATGGGCAACAGCGCTAACGTATCTGGGGCCAACGGAACAGCATTGGGTTATACCTCGACGGTGGTGGGGTCTGGCGGTGTCGCATTGGGCAACGCCACCTATTCGAAGGGAGAGTCGGCGGTAGCACTGGGCAACGGCTCGACCGCGACTGGCGACTATTCGCTGGCAATGGGCAAGATCTCGACTTCAACGGGGACGAGCGCAGTTGCACTGGGCTTCAACTCGACCGCGTCAGCGGCCAATTCAGTGGCG
>NZ_JARESX010000229.1:0-473 GCF_046026435.1 Paraburkholderia sp. RL17-381-BIF-C
CGCGCTGGACTGCCATGACCGGGAAGCTATTAGTTGGGCAGCGACTACTGGCGGCCATAGCGGGGACGTCGTGCGCGATGTGATGCTCGCAGCGGTCGAGCAACGCTTCGGCACGCCGCAGGCAGGCGCACCCATCGAATGGCTGTCGGACAACGGCTCTGCCTACATCGACCACCGTACGCGCAGCTTTGCCCGCGAGTTGGGCCTGGAGCCGTTGACGACGCCTGTTCGTTCGCCGCAGAGTAACGGTATGGCCGAGTCGTTCGTGAAGACAATCAAGCACGATTACATTGCCTTTATGCATAAGCCTGATGTGCCAACAGCGCTCTCACATCTGGCTGGCGCCTTTGAGCATTACAACGAACGCCACCCGCATAAGGCACTGAAGTACCGTTCCCCCCGGGAGTTCCGGCGAACCGCTGCATCATCAACTTAACGGTGTCTGCGTGTCCTGATTTACAGGGGCAACTCCA
>NZ_JARESX010000230.1:0-473 GCF_046026435.1 Paraburkholderia sp. RL17-381-BIF-C
GCTGAAAACACTATATAAGTGAGAACCTTGGGTTTGGAACGGTCAAGCAAGTCTTGACAACAAGCGGTTGTTCCCCCATAATCATCAGTTCTCTGCGGAGGGGTGCCCGAGTGGCTAAAGGGGGCAGACTGTAAATCTGTTGGCTTACGCCTACGTTGGTTCGAATCCAACCTCCTCCACCAGAATGCAAGTTGCAGCAGTTGTTTGGGAATCCATGGATCCTTGCGGGTGTAGCTCAATGGTAGAGCAGAAGCCTTCCAAGCTTACGACGAGGGTTCGATTCCCTTCACCCGCTCCAGCAACACAGAAGTAGCGCCCATGTGGCTCAGTGGTAGAGCACTCCCTTGGTAAGGGAGAGGTCGGCAGTTCGATCCTGCCCATGGGCACCAGAAGTACTCGGTGATTGTTTGCGCCCGGCGCAACGTACGGAAAAATCCTCTTAGGAGTCGAAAATGGCCAAGGGTAAGTTTGAG
>NZ_JARESX010000231.1:0-470 GCF_046026435.1 Paraburkholderia sp. RL17-381-BIF-C
TTGGTCTTCAGCATGACGTTGGCGAAACGCTTGCTGTTGTACTTCTCCCAGACCTTGACCAGATCGCGGTCCGCGCCGGCCATCAGACCGTCGAGCATTTCGACCACATCGATCTTCGCGCCGAGCGTGGCGTACACCGTGGCCATTTCCAGACCGATGATGCCGCCGCCGATCACCAGCATGCGCTGCGGAATCTGACGCAGTTCGAGCGCGCCGGTCGAATCGACCACACGCGGATCTTCCGGAATGAACGGCAGCTTCACCGCTTCCGAGCCCGCGGCGATGATCGCCTGCTTGAACTTGACGACCTTCTTGCCGCCCTCGGTCTGCACTTCCATGTGATACGGATCGACGAACGAGCCGTTACCCGTTACGACTTCGACCTTGCGCATCTTCGCCATGCCGGCGAGACCGCCGGTGAGCTTCTTGACGACGCCCGACTTGAAGTCGCGCAGCTTGTCGAGATCGAT
>NZ_JARESX010000232.1:0-460 GCF_046026435.1 Paraburkholderia sp. RL17-381-BIF-C
ATTGGCGATCGCGCGGCCCGAAGCGGCCCACGGGAACACTGCCTTGCCGTACTTGATGCCCGCAGCCTTGAGCTGGTCTTCCGTCTTGCCGGCCCACGCCACTTCCGGATCGGTGTATGCCACCGACGGAATCTGGATCGCGTCGAAGTACGCCTTCTCGCCGTGAGCCGCTTCGGCGGCAACGTGACCTTCATGCACAGCCTTGTGCGCGAGCATCGGCTGACCGACGATGTCGCCGATCGCGAAAATGTGCGGCACGTTGGTGCGCATCTGCTTGTCCACGTCGATGAAGCCGCGATCCGTGACCGACATGCCGGCCTTGTCCGCACCGATCTTCTTGCCGTTCGGCGTACGGCCGACCGCCACCAGCACGAGGTCGTAGCGCTGCGCTTCGGCCGGCGCCTTCTCGCCTTCGAACGACACGTAGATGCCGTCGTCTTTCGCTTCGGCCGCAGTGGTT
>NZ_JARESX010000233.1:0-460 GCF_046026435.1 Paraburkholderia sp. RL17-381-BIF-C
GTTGGCGATCGCGCGGCCGGAAGCCGCCCACGGGAACACCGCTTTGCCGTACTTGATGCCGGCTGCCTTCAACTGGTCTTCCGTCTTGCCAGCCCATGCCACTTCCGGGTCGGTGTAGGCCACCGACGGAATCTGCAGCGCGTCGAAGTACGCTTTCTCGCCATGCGCGGCTTCGGCGGCAACGTGGCCTTCGTGCACGGCCTTGTGCGCGAGCATCGGTTGACCGACGATATCGCCGATCGCGAAGATGTGCGGCACATTGGTGCGCATCTGCTTGTCGACGTCGATGAAGCCGCGATCCGTCACCGCGACGCCGGCCTTGTCCGCGCCGATCTTCTTGCCGTTCGGCGTACGGCCGACGGCGACCAGCACGAGGTCGTAGCGCTGCGCTTCGGCCGGGGCTTTTTCGCCTTCGAACGACACGTAGATGCCGTCGTCTTTGGCTTGCGCACCGGTAGTC
>NZ_JARESX010000234.1:0-457 GCF_046026435.1 Paraburkholderia sp. RL17-381-BIF-C
GTTCGCCACGTCCCGTTAATCTGGCGCCGGCCTATTTTGATCTGCGGCCATTGATCGATACAACGGTGTATGACCGGTCTGTCGCCGCTTACTATGAAACCGACCAAAGGCTTCATCATGCTTTGGCTGACGCCCGGGCATATCGCCGCGGATGGTTGGCGTGGATGGATGCGCGAAAAACCGGATCCGGAAAAAAACGATGAGCCGCGACATCATGGAGCGCCCGAATTGAGCACGTATCGACTAACGCTACGCAAAAGCATCCGCACAAAGCGCTTGAAATTTCTGGAGCGCGGAAAAGACGTAAAGCTGTCCGCACAGTGCAAAAACAGGGGATTGCGATTTCCCGGACGCGATTGCGTAGCCTTACATGACAACTTTACGTACGAGCACTTATGGCCGATCGAGTGCCGGGCCGAAGTGAACAGTCAACGGGTGATTAGCAAGTTTACATAAT
>NZ_JARESX010000235.1:0-438 GCF_046026435.1 Paraburkholderia sp. RL17-381-BIF-C
CCCATAAGCGGGTCCCCCGCACAGTTGCAGTAGTGGTGCATCTGGAATCGGTGTCCTTGCACATTCGGCCTTCGTGACAAAGCAGTCATTCTTCCGGCGGCGCTGCGCGCGCCGTTGTGGTCGTTCAACTAACCAAGTGTGTTTGGGCTTGGCAGCGGGACTGGGTTGCCGAGTTGGGCTCTGACGCGAGCGGCAGCAGCTTGCGATGCCGCGTCGCCCACGCCAGGCCTCCAGAACCACCGCCCCTTCAAAGCATCGCCGAGGCGTAGCCGATGGCCTCCGTAGCGCAGACACAACCGCTGGTTCAAAGGCGGACCGTTCCGACGAGCGCGGAGCGCGAGGCGGGAAGGATGACGCCCTTGTCACTGAAGCCGAATGTGCGAGGACACCGATTCCAGATGCACCACTACTGCAACTGTGCGGGGGGCCCGCTTATGG
>NZ_JARESX010000236.1:0-426 GCF_046026435.1 Paraburkholderia sp. RL17-381-BIF-C
TGCGTCCGGTCTACGCCGCCGCGAACGAACAGGCCGCGCAGCAGGCCCTGGAGGCCTTTGCCGAAGGGCCATGGGGCGCGAAGTACCCGACCATCGTGCAGTCGTGGCGACGGGCGTGGGAGAACGTCACGCCGTTCTTCGTGTTTCCGCCCGACATACGCCGGGTGGTGTACACCACGAACGCCATTGAGAGTCTGAACATGCAACTACGCAAGATCATCAAGACCCGCGGCCACTTCCCCAACGACGAGGCCGCCATCAAGTTGCTCTGGCTGGCGCTGCGCAATGTGCTTAACAAGTCCGTGCGAACGGCATTCGACTGGTCGAGCGCCATGAATCAGTTCGCTATTCTGTTTGGTGAGCGTTTTACTCAGGCACGCGGTTAATTCCGCTAACCGCCTCGCCCACAAAAATACGGACAGGTTC
>NZ_JARESX010000237.1:0-403 GCF_046026435.1 Paraburkholderia sp. RL17-381-BIF-C
GTACTCGACTGCTTCCTTCAGGATTTCCGCCTCCTGCGTCTTCTTGCCAAGCAGACGCTGCAGTTCCCTGATTTCCTTCATCGCCGTGGCCAACTGCGAAGCAGGCACCACGGCTTCTCCAGCTTTCACCGCTGCCAGGCTGCCTTCCTCGTATTGCTTGCGCCACGCAAACACCTGGTTTGGGTTCACTCCGTGTCTACGGGCAACTGCTGAAACCGTTGCTCCCGGCTCCAGGGTTTCCTGCACGATGGCTACTTTTTCCTGGACCGAACGCCGACGACGGCGCTCCGGCTCAGTCAGAACTTCAATGCTTTCCACGATTTGCCTAGGCTTGAAACTAGTCACAAGACTCCCTCTTATTTTAAGGGGTGTCTCGTGTCCTGAGAATCAAGGGGCTACTCCA
>NZ_JARESX010000238.1:0-386 GCF_046026435.1 Paraburkholderia sp. RL17-381-BIF-C
TGAACCGCCAACTCTTAAGCGGGTCCCCCGCGCAGCCACGGTAGTGGTCCATCTGGAATCCGTGTTCTCGCACATTCGGCGCTTGTGACAAGGCCGTCATACTTCCTGCCTCGCGCTGCGCGCTCGCCAGAACGGTGCGCGGTAAAACAAGTGGTTTGATTGTGTTTGCGGTCCTCCGCTTCGCGTCGACGAAGTGCCGACAAGCGTGGCGAGTGGGGCGAGGTGCGGCGGTATGCCACGACAGCGCCTAACGGGCAAACGCCCGCGAACAAACGCATCACCGCCAGATGAACGACCGCCACGGCGCGCGCAGCGCCGCCGGAAGAATGACGGCCGTGTCACGAGCGCCGAATGTGCGAGGGCACGGATTCCAGATGCACCACTGC
>NZ_JARESX010000239.1:0-383 GCF_046026435.1 Paraburkholderia sp. RL17-381-BIF-C
TTCATTCTCGGTCTGCCCGGCGAGACGCAGGACACGATCCAGAAGACGATCGAATACGCCAAGGAGATCAATCCGCACACGATCCAGGTGTCGCTCGCCGCGCCGTATCCCGGCACCAGGCTCTACAACGAGGCCGTTGAAAACGGCTGGCTCGAAGAGAACAAGGTGATCAACCTCGTCAGCAAGTCGGGCGTGCAGCTCGCGGCGATCGGCTATCCGCATCTTTCGCGCGACGAGATCTATAACCAGCTCGAACGCTTCTATAAGCATTTCTATTTCCGGCCGTCGAAGATCTGGGAAATCCTGCGCGAGATGCTGACGAGCTGGGACATGATGAAGCGGCGCTTGCGTGAAGGCGTCGAATTCTTCCGTTTCCTGCGCGC
>NZ_JARESX010000240.1:0-374 GCF_046026435.1 Paraburkholderia sp. RL17-381-BIF-C
CGAGTGGGCAACGTGGCCCGCTCGATGTGGGTCGCACCCGAAGGAGTGATCTACACATCGTCGATGTGGGATGAAAACGAAGGTGGCATTGCGATCTATCAGAACGCCCGGAACATCGGTTCGATCGGGGCACACGGCGAGTTTCAGGGCGGCGCGATCACCGGTAACTCGACCTCGCTATTCGCTGCGCTGCAGTTCAGCGCCACTTACGGTAGCGGTAAGGTTGGCCGATACAACCGGACCAGCCGTACGCGCGACCTGCTCATCACCGTCAGCGCGACGACCACCGAACGCCTGGCCGATGTCGTCACCGGACTCGCGACGTCTGGCTCGCTGCTATATGCGAGCGATTTCCCCGGCAATCGCGTGCGCGT
>NZ_JARESX010000241.1:0-370 GCF_046026435.1 Paraburkholderia sp. RL17-381-BIF-C
TTCGATGCCTTCGCGCTCCGCATACTGCTTGGCGCCTGCTACGGCCAAAGAACCCGCAGGCTCAAGCACGCTTCGGGTGTCCTGGAAGACATCCTTGATCGCGGCGCAGAGTGCGTCGGTATTTACGAGCAGCACGTCGTCGAGATATTCGCTGCACAGGCGGAAGGTTTCCTCGCCGACCAGCTTCACCGCCGTGCCGTCCGAGAACAGACCCACTTCGTTCAGCGTGACCCGCTCGCCAGCTTTCAGCGATGCGGCCATCGCGCACGAATCATCGGTCTGCACGCCGATCACCTTGATCTCCGGGCGCACCGATTTCACGTACGCGGCCACGCCCGCCGCGAGCCCACCGCCGCCGATCGGCACGAAT
>NZ_JARESX010000242.1:0-370 GCF_046026435.1 Paraburkholderia sp. RL17-381-BIF-C
CTCGATGCCTTCGCGCTCTGCATACTGCTTGGCACCGGCCACGGCCAAAGAACCCGCAGGCTCCAGCACGCTGCGGGTGTCCTGGAAGACATCCTTGATCGCGGCACATAGCGCATCTGTGTTCACGAGCAGCACGTCGTCGAGATATTCGCTGCACAGACGGAAGGTCTCTTCGCCGACCAGCTTCACCGCCGTGCCGTCCGAGAACAGACCAACCTCGTTCAACGTGACCCGCTCGCCAGCTTTCAGCGACGCGGCCATCGCGCACGAATCATCGGTCTGCACGCCGATTACCTTGATTTCCGGGCGCACCGATTTCACGTACGCAGCCACCCCCGCCGCGAGCCCACCGCCGCCGATCGGCACGAAG
>NZ_JARESX010000243.1:0-363 GCF_046026435.1 Paraburkholderia sp. RL17-381-BIF-C
GAAGCCGAAGTGCCGTACGACATGGTCTACGAAATGGACGATATCAACGGTGAATTCGGTCAGGTCGACGTGGTGCTGGTGCTTGGCGCGAACGACGTGGTGAATCCGGCCGCGAAGACCGATCCGAAGTCGCCGATCGCGGGCATGCCGATCATCGAGGCGTACAAGGCGCGTACCGTCATCGTGAATAAACGTTCGATGGCGGCGGGTTACGCCGGGCTCGACAACGACCTGTTCTACATGGACAAGACGATGATGGTGTTCGGCGATGCCAAGAAGGTGATTGAGGAAATGGTTCGATCAGCGTGAGCGTGCTTACGGTTGAAGTCCGGCAATGCTGCTGTTGCCGGCGCAATCTCCGCC
>NZ_JARESX010000244.1:0-359 GCF_046026435.1 Paraburkholderia sp. RL17-381-BIF-C
GACGCAGGCAGGCGCACCCATCGAGTGGCTGTCGGACAACGGCTCTGCCTACATTGACCATCGCACGCGCAGTTTCGCTCGCGATCTGGGTCTGGAGCCGTTGACTACACCCGTTCGTTCGCCGCAGAGTAACGGCATGGCTGAGTCGTTCGTGAAGACAATCAAGCACGATTACATTGCCTTTATGCACAAGCCTGATGTGCCAACAGCACTCGCGCATCTGGCCGGCGCCTTTGAACATTACAACGAACGCCACCCGCATAAAGCACTGAAGTACCGTTCCCCCCGGGAGTTCCGGCGAACCGCTGCATCATCAACCTAACTGTGTCCGAGTGTCCTGAGTTACAGGGTCAACTCCA
>NZ_JARESX010000245.1:0-340 GCF_046026435.1 Paraburkholderia sp. RL17-381-BIF-C
CGCTACAGGTTGAGTATTCGTGTTGCGCCGTATTCCAAGGCAATCTTTCGATCACCTTTTCATACATTGATACAATCACAACCCTGATTCACCTACTCAATCACCCATCTCTAAGTGATCTTTCGTGAATCTCTTTACTACTTCTTCCTGATTGTTAAAGAACGACAGCCGATATCGCAGTTGCTATAACCGCGTATCACTCTGACTGGCTCAATCGCCAATGCACAACGCTCTGCTTCTCACAGAACGCTACGCATTGAGGATTGGTGGAGGATGACGGGATCGAACCGACGACCCCCTGCTTGCAAAGCAGGTGCTCTCCCAGCTGAGCTAATCCCCC
>NZ_JARESX010000246.1:0-333 GCF_046026435.1 Paraburkholderia sp. RL17-381-BIF-C
AGGTCGGTTGTCTGCCACTCTGCGTAGCCGGTGACGTTACCTTGTGTGTCATAGACGAACGCCCTGATCTTGCCAGGCATCGCGACCAGATGCGGGCGCAGTGAACTGTTGTCGCTGTACTCCACGGTTGTTACCGTCTTGCTGCCTGCGACCGTTGCAACTGCTTTCGTTGGCCGGTTGGCGCCGTCCCACGTGTACTGTGTATTCCCGTCCGGCGTAGCTCTTTGCTTCAAGTTCCCTGCGGTATCCCAAGTGCGTGACACCGTGCCACCAGGTGTGACAATAGAGCCAGGGCGCGACGTGTCTCCAACACTAAAGGAATATGTGCTGTTG
>NZ_JARESX010000247.1:0-333 GCF_046026435.1 Paraburkholderia sp. RL17-381-BIF-C
GAACAGCACATATTCCTTTAGTGTCGGCGACACGTCGCGCCCTGGCTCTATTGCCACACCTGGTGGCACGGTGTCACGTACGTGGGATACCTCAGGGAACTTGAAGCAAAGAGTTACCCCGGATGGGAATACACAGTACACGTGGGACGGCGCCAACCGGCCAACGAAAGCAGTTGCAACGGTCGCGGGCAGCAAGACGGTAACAACCGTTGAGTACAGCGACAGCAGTTCACTGCGTCCGCATCTGGTCGCGATGCCGAGCAAGATCAGGGCGTTCGTCTACGACACAGAAGGTCACGTCACCGGCTACGCAGAGTGGCAGACAACCGACCC
>NZ_JARESX010000248.1:0-328 GCF_046026435.1 Paraburkholderia sp. RL17-381-BIF-C
TGGTGTTTACATCGGCGGCACGGCTCTTGGCATCGCCGAGGGTGCCGTAAATACCTATCTCGAGCAGGCACGCAGCAGGATCTCGCGCGCCTCGGGCAAGGCGGTGAGCGACTTCCCAACCCAGCAGGTGAAGATCGCCGAGGCGCTTTCCTGCATCGAGGCAGCCCGCCTGCTCATCTACGGCGCATGCGATCAGATGACGGAGATCCTCGAGTCTGGCCGTCTTCCGAGTGACGAGGAGCGTGCGCGTTGCCGCGCCGAAGCAACGTTCGCCGGGCAGCTTGCGACCCGTGCCGTGAACGTTGTCTGGGACGCGGCCGGCGGAGGC
>NZ_JARESX010000249.1:0-328 GCF_046026435.1 Paraburkholderia sp. RL17-381-BIF-C
ACCTCCGCCGGCCGCGTCCCAGACAACGTTCACGGCGCGGGTCGCAAGCTGGCCGGCGAACGTTGCTTCGGCGCGGCAACGCGCACGCTCCTCGTCGCTGGGAAGGCGGCCAGACTCGAGGATCTCCGTCATCTTGTCGCACGCGCCGTAAATGAGCAGGCGGGCCGCCTCGATGCAGGAAAGCGCCTCGGCGATCTTCACCTGCTGGGTGGGGAAATCGCTCACCGCCTTGCCCGAGGCCCGCGAGATCCTGCTGCGTGCCTGCTCGAGATAGGTATTCACGGCACCCTCCGCGATGCCCAGGGCCGTGCCGCCGATGTAGACGCCG
>NZ_JARESX010000250.1:0-327 GCF_046026435.1 Paraburkholderia sp. RL17-381-BIF-C
CCATTCAACGAACTTGCCGGTTCGTTATACTGAAAGGACTTTACGCGACCACGCTCGTCGTATCCAATGCTTGCCTGACCGCTATTACCCGCTATTTGCGTCGCGCGGTTCTCGGCATCGCGACCGAGGGTTCGCATTGCCCAACCGGATACGGCGTCCCGCGTCGTCGCGATGTTGCCACGCGCATCATAGGTGTAGGTCCAGTCCTCAGTCTTCACACCATTCCGGACGACAGTGGCAGACAGGAGACGGCCCGCCTGATCGTAGCGCGCCCCGACCGTCATCTGATCGCCCGCCGCAACCGCCTGCATTCCCTGTTCGCCCGTC
>NZ_JARESX010000251.1:0-327 GCF_046026435.1 Paraburkholderia sp. RL17-381-BIF-C
CATCATGTTGTTCATCATCTCCTGCTGCATCTGCAGGTATTGGTCAGTCATGTATTGACGCTGCCGCAGTTGCTCGGGTGTCAGGCGCGAGTAGTAGCCGCCCATATGCGCCCAGCCTCCCATCATTCCGGGCCCGGCGCCCCCCATCATTCCCGGGCCCATTCCATGACCCATCATCCCCGGCCCCCACATTCCGTGCATGATTGTCATCGCACTTTGCATTGTGGCCCAGTGCTGTTCTAGCAGCTTCTGGCGTTCCTGAGGGTCTTGAGTTTTGCGAATCTGGTCCATCTGCGCCTGCATTGTCTTCATTTGCTCCTGGAGCTG
>NZ_JARESX010000252.1:0-326 GCF_046026435.1 Paraburkholderia sp. RL17-381-BIF-C
AAACCGGTTCGAAGAGCGTGCCGGTCTGGGCGCTGCCGGATAACTTCAAGAATCACGGCAATTACGTGATCAGTCTCGCGAATGTGACGCGCTGGCTGGGTCAGCAGGCTGAGGCGCTGGGTGTGGAGATTTTCCCGGGCTTCCCGGCGGCTGAAATCCTCTATAACGACGACGGTTCGGTCAAAGGCGTCGCGACTGGCAACCTGGGCATCGGCAAGGACGGTGAACCGACCGAGAACTTCCAGCTCGGCATGGAACTGCACGCGAAGTACACGCTCTTCTGCGAAGGCGCGCGCGGCCATCTGGGCCGTCAGCTGAACGATAAA
>NZ_JARESX010000253.1:0-326 GCF_046026435.1 Paraburkholderia sp. RL17-381-BIF-C
AAACCGGTTCGAAGAGCGTGCCGGTCTGGGCGTTGCCGGATAACTTCAAGAATCACGGTAATTATGTGATCAGTCTCGCGAATGTGACGCGCTGGCTGGGTCAGCAGGCTGAGGCGCTGGGCGTGGAGATTTTCCCGGGCTTTCCTGCGGCCGAAATCCTCTATAACGATGACGGTTCGGTCAAAGGCGTCGCCACCGGCAACCTCGGGATCGGCAAGGACGGTGAACCGACCGAGAACTTCCAGCTCGGCATGGAGTTGCACGCGAAGTACACGCTGTTCTGTGAGGGCGCGCGTGGGCATCTGGGCCGTCAGCTGAATGACAAG
>NZ_JARESX010000254.1:0-306 GCF_046026435.1 Paraburkholderia sp. RL17-381-BIF-C
CCGCGCTTCATGCCGATGCTGATGACTGCGGCGGGAACTGTGAAGGCTGCGCGCGTACTCGTGCTAGGCGCCGGCGTAGCGGGCTTACAGGCCATTGCAACGGCGAAACGCCTTGGCGCCATCGTGGAGGCATCGGACGTGCGACCTGCGGTTAAGGAGCAGATTGAGTCTCTGGGGGCCAAATTCCTTGATGTCCCGTTTGCTACGGATGAAGAGCGCGAAGCGGCGGCTGGTTCGGGGGGGTACGCGCGGGCGATGCCGCAGTCCTGGCTTGCTCGTCAGGCGGCGCTCGTCCATGAGCGCGCG
>NZ_JARESX010000255.1:0-306 GCF_046026435.1 Paraburkholderia sp. RL17-381-BIF-C
TGCGCGCTCATGGACGAGCGCCGCCTGACGAGCAAGCCAGGACTGCGGCATCGCCCGCGCGTAGCCCCCCGAACCAGCCGCCGCTTCGCGCTCTTCATCCGTAGCAAACGGCACATCGAGGCATTTGGCCCCCAGAGACTCAATCTGCTCCTTAACCGCAGGTCGCACGTCTGATGCTTCAACGATGGCGCCAAGACGTTTCGCGGTTGCAATGGCTTGTAAGCCCGCTACGCCGGCGCCGAGCACGAGTACACGCGCAGCCTTCACAGTTCCCGCCGCAGTCATCAGCATGGGCATGAAGCGCGA
>NZ_JARESX010000256.1:0-302 GCF_046026435.1 Paraburkholderia sp. RL17-381-BIF-C
TGAACCGCTAATTCTTAAGCGGGTCCCTCGCACAGTCGCCGTAGTGGTGCATCTGGAATCGGTGTTCTCGCGCATTCGGCCTCGGTGACAAGGCCGTCATACCTCCCGCCTCGCGCTCCGCGCTCGTCGGAACGGTCGGCTTCCGGCGCCTGGCCCTTGGCCCTGGCTCCGGTCCGGTCCGGTCCGGCGCAGCAGTGTTCCGTGACTCTCAATGCGCAGTCGCTCTCGTTCGAGCGATCGTTTTGAATCGTGCTGGTTCGCTGTGCTTGGCTTGCGTCTCGTTACGGTCTTCTCGGGTTTCG
>NZ_JARESX010000257.1:0-296 GCF_046026435.1 Paraburkholderia sp. RL17-381-BIF-C
ACCGTTCGTTCTTCAACGTGATTCTCGGCGGCTTCGGTAATGAGGCGGGGGCGGCGGTAGCGGGTGGGTCGGCGGAGCAGCGTCCGGTGAAATCCGGTTCTGCAGACGATGCGGCGTTTATGCTCGGCAATGCTGAAACCGTGGTGATCGTGCCGGGGTATGGTCTCGCCGTGGCACGTGCGCAGCATGCGCTGAAGGAGCTGACCGACAAGCTGGTCGAGAAGGGCATCGAGGTGAAGTACGCAATTCACCCGGTGGCGGGCCGGATGCCGGGACACATGAACGTGCTGCTCGCG
>NZ_JARESX010000258.1:0-296 GCF_046026435.1 Paraburkholderia sp. RL17-381-BIF-C
GCCGTTCGTTCTTCAACGTGATTCTGGGCGGTTTCGGCAACGAGGCGGGTGCGGCGGTAGCGGGTGGGTCGGCGGAGCAGCGTCCGGTGAAATCCGGTTCGGCCGACGATGCGTCGTTCATGCTCGGCAATGCCGAAACCGTCGTGATCGTGCCGGGTTATGGTCTTGCCGTGGCGCGTGCACAGCATGCGCTGAAGGAGCTGACCGACAAGCTGGTCGAGAAGGGCATCGAGGTGAAGTACGCGATTCACCCGGTGGCCGGACGGATGCCGGGACACATGAACGTGCTGCTCGCC
>NZ_JARESX010000259.1:0-294 GCF_046026435.1 Paraburkholderia sp. RL17-381-BIF-C
CTGGGCTACAGCCGTGTCAGCTACGCGGAGTTTGTCACCGACATGCGTATCGAAACGCTGCTGGCTTGCCACGTGCGGGCATTCGAGGCATTTGGCGGCGTCGCCAGAGAGATCGTGTACGACAATATGAAGACGGTGATTCTGAAACGTGATGCCTATGGCAAGAAGCAGCACCGATATCATCCGGGGTTCGCTGACTTCGCCAAACACCATGGGTTCGTGCCTCGCGTGTGCAAGCCATACCGCGCGAAGACGAAGGGCAAGGTCGAGCGTATGAACGGCTATCTGCGCTAC
>NZ_JARESX010000260.1:0-294 GCF_046026435.1 Paraburkholderia sp. RL17-381-BIF-C
ATAGCGCAGATATCCGTTCATACGCTCGACCTTGCCCTTCGTCTTCGCGCGGTATGGTTTGCAGACGCGAGGCACGAACCCATGGTGTTTGGCGAAGTCAGCGAACCCCGGATGATATCGATGCTGTTTCTTGCCATACGCATCGCGTTTCAGGATCACCGTCTTCATGTTGTCGTACACGATCTCTCGGGTGACGCCGCCAAATGCTTCGAATGCCCGCACATGGCAAGCCAGCAGCGTTTCGATACGCATGTCGGTGACAAACTCCGCGTAGCTGACGCGGCTGTAGCCCAA
>NZ_JARESX010000261.1:0-293 GCF_046026435.1 Paraburkholderia sp. RL17-381-BIF-C
CGCAGTGGCCTGTCGATCGTATTGGACAGAACGCCTCGCGGCTGACACTTGGTCTGACCTACGACGGTAGCGGCCGCATCTTGAGCGTCGTGCCTCCTTCCGGCAATGCCACGCATTATGCGTACGATGCGAAAGGTAACCTCATTTCGGTAACTGCGCCTATTGGATACGTGCGTCAGTATCTGTACGAAGATGTCCGCTTCCCAAATGCATTGACTGGCATCAAGGACGAATCAGGCTCGAGGATCGCAGCATGGACCTACGATTCCAGTGGACGTGCGATCTCGGTCACA
>NZ_JARESX010000262.1:0-293 GCF_046026435.1 Paraburkholderia sp. RL17-381-BIF-C
TGCAGTGGCCTGTCGATCGTATTGGACAGAACGCATCGCGGCTGACACTTAGTCTGGCCTACGACGGTAGCGGTCGCATCTTGAGCGTCGTGCCTCCTTCGGGCAATGCCACGCATTATGCGTACGATGCGAAAGGTAATCTGGCTTCGGTAACCGCGCCAATTGGATACGTTCGCCAGTATCTGTACGAAGATGTCCGCTTTCCAAACGCATTGACCGGCATCAAGGACGAATCAGGCTCGAGGATTGCAACATGGACCTACGATTCCAGTGGACGTGCGATCTCGGTCACG
>NZ_JARESX010000263.1:0-291 GCF_046026435.1 Paraburkholderia sp. RL17-381-BIF-C
GTGTCAAACGCAATCTCAAGTTGATACAGCTTCGAACGCAAACGCAATATAAATTTGATACACCCGCGCATACGGTCTTTAGCTGAGTGCTGCCTCCTTCGAATTGCGTTTGCGTTTGACGTCGTCCGCTTCGTTTAGGTGCGGCGGTGGGATGCGGTTGATCATGCCGGCCTGACGTTTTTCCTTCAGCCTGTACGAGTCGCCGGAGATCGGCACGACGTGTGCGTGATGAAGCAACCGGTCGAGGAGCGCCGCCGTGAGCGTTGCATCGTCAGCGAAGGTCTGGTCCCA
>NZ_JARESX010000264.1:0-286 GCF_046026435.1 Paraburkholderia sp. RL17-381-BIF-C
TGGCGGCTCGTTCCTCTATCACATGGATAACAACCAGGTGGTGGTGGGCTTTGTGGTCGGCCTCGGCTACACGAATCCGTACCTGTCGCCGTTCGAGGAATTCCAGCGCTACAAGACGCATCCGGCAATCCGCGCGGTGCTCGAAGGCGGCAAGCGTGTGTCGTACGGCGCGCGGGCAATCACGGCCGGTGGCCTGATGTCGTTGCCGAAGCTGGTGTTTCCGGGCGGTGCTCTGGTCGGCGACGATGCGGGCTTCCTGAACGCATCGCGGATCAAGGGCTCGCAC
>NZ_JARESX010000265.1:0-282 GCF_046026435.1 Paraburkholderia sp. RL17-381-BIF-C
GCTTCAATTGTCACCCAGGAGCAGGCATTGGGCTGCAACGTGGTTCTGACGGTGCGAACTCCGGGTGACGAAGATCTGCAGTATTTGAAGCCGGGCGCAGTGCTGGTTGGCATGCTCGATCCCTTCGATAAAGTTAATGCCAACCGGCTCGCATCGGTTGGTGTTACGGCTTTTGCGCTGGAGGCTGCTCCGCGGACTAGCCGCGCGCAGGCTCTTGATGTTCTTTCATCGCAGGCGAACATCGCCGGCTACAAGGCGGTACTGATCGCAGCACATCACTAT
>NZ_JARESX010000266.1:0-262 GCF_046026435.1 Paraburkholderia sp. RL17-381-BIF-C
CACAGTCGAAACGCCTGCGAGTTGGCGCAGCCTATGTGTTTGGTCACCACGTTAGTGGATGGGCAGTCAGTTTGGGTCTCGCGTATTGATCGCTAGAGGGACCTTCGTGGCGAGTGTGCTTCATACTCGCCAACATCAAGGACGAATTGCAAGTCGGTTGCATCCGCGCACGGTGGCGGCCCGGAACGATAATTCGTGAGGCGCGGGTTTGGGCCGCGGGTTTGGGCCGCGGGTTTGGCCCCATTGTCAGGCCCAGCCGTTT
>NZ_JARESX010000267.1:0-253 GCF_046026435.1 Paraburkholderia sp. RL17-381-BIF-C
GGTGCCGTGAATCTTGATGCCGAGATTGCGGCAGTCGTCGCTGAAACGGCGCGCGATATCCGTGCGCAGACCCTTCTTGATGTTCAGCAGAATCTGGTCGTCGCCGGACTCGTAGCCGACCAGCAGCAGGCGCAGGCCGTTTTCCTTCATGATCTTCAGCGTCGAATACGGCACGTTCGCCTTCGCGTTGCACGACCACGTCACGCCCAGTTTCCCAAGACCGCGGGCGATTTCCTCGACGCGCGGCTTGAAG
>NZ_JARESX010000268.1:0-253 GCF_046026435.1 Paraburkholderia sp. RL17-381-BIF-C
AGTGCCGTGAATCTTGATGCCGAGCTTGCGGCAATCGTCGCTGAAACGGCGCGCGATATCCGTGCGCAGCCCCTTCTTGATGTTCAGCAGAATCTGGTCGTCGCCGGATTCGTAGCCGACCAGCAGCAGGCGCAGGCCATTCTCCTTCATGATCTTCAGCGTCGAGTAAGGCACGTTCGCCTTCGCGTTGCACGACCACGTCACGCCCAGTTTCCCAAGACCCCGGGCGATTTCCTCGACGCGCGGCTTGAAA
>NZ_JARESX010000269.1:0-252 GCF_046026435.1 Paraburkholderia sp. RL17-381-BIF-C
CGGTCAGGAACAGGAACTTGTCCTCAGTCACATCCACGGTCAGCGGAGCGCCTTTTTCCTTCCAGTCCGGAATCAGCTCGGTAATGGCGCGCGGATCCATGACCGCGCCCGAGAGAATATGCGCCCCGATCTCCGAGCCTTTTTCCAGTACGCACACGCCAATCTCGACGCCTTTTTCCGCCGCCAGCTGCTTCAGGCGAATCGCCGCGGACAGCCCAGCTGGGCCGCCGCCGACGATCACGACGTCGTATT
>NZ_JARESX010000270.1:0-252 GCF_046026435.1 Paraburkholderia sp. RL17-381-BIF-C
GCCCGCTCTCCAGACTGGCAGGACGGGCGCCGCGCCCGACAGACCGACGACACGGAGCTGGTCGCTGCAATCCACGAGCATGTAGCGGGCTTGCCGACTTATGGATACCGACGAGTCTGGGCATTGCTGCGACGTAGTCACGAATTGACCGGTGCGCCGTGCGTGAACGCCAAGCGGGTCTATCGCGTCATGCGTGACCATCAGTTGCTGCTCCGGCGCCTTGGCCAGCGACGCGATACCCGCCGACATGAT
>NZ_JARESX010000271.1:0-252 GCF_046026435.1 Paraburkholderia sp. RL17-381-BIF-C
CGGTCAGGAACAGGAACTTGTCTTCGGTCACATCCACGGTCAGCGGTGCGCCTTTTTCTTTCCAGTCCGGAATCAGCTCGGTCATGGCGCGCGGATCCATGACCGCGCCCGAGAGGATATGCGCCCCGATCTCCGAGCCTTTTTCCAGTACGCACACGCCAATTTCAGCGCCTTTTTCCGCCGCCAGCTGCTTCAGGCGAATCGCCGCGGACAGCCCAGCCGGGCCGCCGCCGACGATCACGACGTCGTATT
>NZ_JARESX010000272.1:0-249 GCF_046026435.1 Paraburkholderia sp. RL17-381-BIF-C
TGCAGTCGAAACGCCTGCGGGTGGGAGCGGCCTATGTTTTTGGTCACCACGTTAAAGGGTGGGCAGTCAGCTTGGGCCTCGCGTATTGATGGTTGGAGGGACTCTCGTGGCGAGTGTGCTTCATACTCGCCAACATCAAGGACGAATTGCAAGGCGGTTGCGTCCGCGCACGTTGGCGGCCCGGAACGATAATTCGTGAGGCGCGGGTTTGGTCCGCGGGTTTGGCCCCATTGTCAGGCCCATCCGTTC
>NZ_JARESX010000273.1:0-249 GCF_046026435.1 Paraburkholderia sp. RL17-381-BIF-C
ATGATTCTGGTAACGGGCGGCGCCGGTTTTATCGGCGCCAATTTCGTGCTCGACTGGCTCAACGCGTCGGACGAAGCGGTACTGAACGTGGACAAGCTGACGTACGCCGGCAATCTGGGTACGCTCAAGTCGCAACAGGGCAACCCGAAGCATATCTTCGTGCGCGCGGATATCTGCGATCGCAGCGCACTCGACGCTTTGTTCGCCGAGCACAAACCGCGTGCGGTGCTGCACTTCGCCGCGGAAAGC
>NZ_JARESX010000274.1:0-243 GCF_046026435.1 Paraburkholderia sp. RL17-381-BIF-C
CGTGTTCCCGGGCGGCGCACTGGTCGGCGACGACGCGGGCTTCCTGAACGCATCGCGGATCAAGGGTTCGCATGCGGCGATCAAGACCGGCATGCTGGCGGCGGAAGCCGCATTTGAAGCCGTGCAGGCTGGACGCACCAGTGATGAACTCACCGCCTATCCGGAGAGCTTCAAGACCTCGTGGCTGCATACCGAACTGCATCGTGCGCGCAACTTCAAGCAGTGGATGAGCAAGGGCCTCTG
>NZ_JARESX010000275.1:0-241 GCF_046026435.1 Paraburkholderia sp. RL17-381-BIF-C
CCCACACATCTTCCTGCGCCTGGACAGGCCAGCGGCACATCATGGAATTGTGAGAGATGTTCTGCACGATGGCCCAGGCGGAAGAGCCGCAGGCCTGCCCCAGCGGGCGCATGACATCGACCGCAGCCCGGAAAGGCGCGTCGGCGCCGCCGAAGCGCGCCGGCTGGAACAGCCGGTGGATGCCGGTGCGCTTGACGTCCAGCCGGGTAGCTTCCGGCGGCTGACGCAGTGCCTGGGTTTC
>NZ_JARESX010000276.1:0-240 GCF_046026435.1 Paraburkholderia sp. RL17-381-BIF-C
CCTTGAAGCGGGTCCCCCGCGCAGCCACGGTAGTGGTGCATCTGGAATCCGTGTTCTCGCACATTCGACGCGTGTGACAAGGCCGTCATTCTTCCCGCCTCGCGCTGCGCGCTCGCCGGAACGGTCGGCTTAAGACCAGTGGGATTGGCTGGGGGAGGTGGGGCCGTCGGCTTCGCCTCGGCGAAAGGCCGGTAAAGGCTTCTGGTCTGCGGGCAGTGGCTGCTCTCAATGTGCCGCTGC
>NZ_JARESX010000277.1:0-238 GCF_046026435.1 Paraburkholderia sp. RL17-381-BIF-C
CAGCAACTGGTGGTCTCGCATGACGCGATAGACCCGCTTGGCGTTCACGCACGGCACACCAGCCATTTCGTGACTACGTCGCAGCAGTGCCCAGACTCGCCGGTATCCATAAGTCGGCAAGCCCGCCACATGCTCGTGGATTGCAGCTACCAGTTCCGTGTCGTCGGTCTGTCGGGCACGGCGGCCGTCCTGCCAGTCCGGGGAGCGGGCCTTTCTGACTGCCAGAGCAGAGCGCGCT
>NZ_JARESX010000278.1:0-226 GCF_046026435.1 Paraburkholderia sp. RL17-381-BIF-C
TTTCATCACTGCCGCCGATCTGCTGATGCAATTGACGACAGCGTTGCGCCGCAATCAGCTGGAGGAAACCATCAAGCGGATCACGAAGCCCTACAGGCTTCTCATCGTTGACGAGATGGGATACCTGCCCATGGACCGGGAGCAGGCGAACCTGCTCTTCCAGGTGGTCGCCAAGCGGTACGAAACCGGCAGTCTCATCCTGACCAGCAATCTGCCGTTCGGCCAA
>NZ_JARESX010000279.1:0-226 GCF_046026435.1 Paraburkholderia sp. RL17-381-BIF-C
CTTCATCACTGCCGCCGATCTGCTGATGCAATTGACGACAGCGTTGCGCCGTAACCAGCTCGAGGAAACCATCAAGCGGATCACGAAGCCCTACAAGCTTCTGATCATTGACGAGATGGGATACCTGCCAATGGACCGCGAGCAGGCGAACCTGCTCTTCCAGGTAGTCGCTAAACGGTACGAAACTGGCAGTCTGGTCCTGACCAGCAATCTGCCGTTCGGCCAG
>NZ_JARESX010000280.1:0-221 GCF_046026435.1 Paraburkholderia sp. RL17-381-BIF-C
GGCGAAGAGGAAGACCGCCACTTCCTCGTCCCCAAAAGTGACTACCGGATTCTCGATACCTGGTACTCGATCGGACTGAAGGGCTCGGCGAGCCACGACGTTGTGCTTGACGAAGTGTTCATCCCGGAGCATCGGACCACGACCGTGGACACGATGCGTGAACGCGAAGCGCTCTATCCCGGCGAACCGATCAACATGCGCGCGCCGCTTTACTGCATGTT
>NZ_JARESX010000281.1:0-217 GCF_046026435.1 Paraburkholderia sp. RL17-381-BIF-C
CGCGGCGCTGTTCGTGTATATGGTGATGCAGCCGGCGTTCGGTGCGTTGTCGGACCGCATCGGCCGTCGCCGTTCCATGCTGTTCTTCGGGTTTTTCGCGACCATCGGCACGGTGCCGTTGCTGCATGCGCTGAAAGACGTGACGAGCCCGTATGCGGCATTTGGTCTGGTGGTGCTGGCGCTTGCCATTGTGAGCTTCTACACGTCGATCAGCGGT
>NZ_JARESX010000282.1:0-217 GCF_046026435.1 Paraburkholderia sp. RL17-381-BIF-C
TGCGGCGCTGTTCGTGTATATGGTGATGCAGCCGGCGTTCGGTGCGTTGTCCGACCGCATCGGCCGTCGCCGTTCCATGCTGTTCTTCGGGTTTTTCGCGACCGTCGGCACGGTGCCGTTGCTGCATGCGCTGAAAGACGTGACGAGCCCGTATGCGGCATTTGGGCTCGTGGTGTTGGCGCTTGCCATTGTGAGCTTCTACACGTCGATCAGCGGA
>NZ_JARESX010000283.1:0-215 GCF_046026435.1 Paraburkholderia sp. RL17-381-BIF-C
GAGAAAGGCATCGAGGTGAAGTACGCGATTCACCCGGTGGCCGGCCGCATGCCTGGGCACATGAACGTGCTGCTCGCCGAAGCCGAAGTCGCCTATGACATGGTCTACGAAATGGACGACATCAACGGCGAGTTCGGGCAGGTCGACGTGGTGCTGGTGCTCGGCGCGAACGACGTGGTGAACCCGGCGGCGAAGAACGATCCGAAGTCGCCGAT
>NZ_JARESX010000284.1:0-213 GCF_046026435.1 Paraburkholderia sp. RL17-381-BIF-C
CGGCGGCTCGTTCCTCTATCACATGGATAACAACCAGGTGGTGGTGGGTTTTGTGGTCGGACTTGGCTACACGAATCCGTACCTGTCGCCGTTCGAGGAATTCCAGCGCTACAAGACACATCCGGCAATCCGCGCGGTGCTCGAAGGTGGCAAGCGTGTGTCGTACGGCGCGCGGGCAATCACGGCGGGCGGCCTGATGTCGCTGCCGAAGCT
>NZ_JARESX010000285.1:0-208 GCF_046026435.1 Paraburkholderia sp. RL17-381-BIF-C
TGCGGTCATCAAGTCAGGCTGCGACGCGCGCATCGCTCGCATCTGAACCGATACCGCGCCTGTCAGGTCTTTGTAGCTGGAGATACCGTTCATGTCCGCTCCTGTAGTTGGCGGGCTCTTATGGCTGGGAGGTCGGCCGTAATCCATTGTTCAGCCATGTCTACTTTGTACTGGCGGGCGGTGGCCCGCCCCGGTATTGCTGCTGCAG
>NZ_JARESX010000286.1:0-207 GCF_046026435.1 Paraburkholderia sp. RL17-381-BIF-C
TGGCAGCAGCAATACCGGGACGGGCCGCCGCCTGCCAGTACAAAGTAGGCATGCTGAAAAATCGGTTACTGACAACCTCCCAGCCTGAAAAGCTCGCCAACTACAGGAGCGGACATGAGCAGTATTTCCAGCTACAAGGACCTGACAGGCGAGGTATCGGTTCAGATGCGAGCGATGCGCGCGTCACAGCCTGACCTGATGAGCGCG
>NZ_JARESX010000287.1:0-206 GCF_046026435.1 Paraburkholderia sp. RL17-381-BIF-C
TGGGGCCCGGCGCACGGTGGTGCAAACGAAGCCGCGCTGAACATGCTGGAAGAAATCGGCTCGGTCGACAACATTCCTGAGTTCATCAAGCAGGTGAAGGACAAGAACTCGGGCGTGAAGCTGATGGGCTTCGGTCACCGCGTCTACAAGAACTACGATCCGCGTGCGAAGCTGATGCGCGAAACCTGCCACGAAGTGCTGGAAGA
>NZ_JARESX010000288.1:0-202 GCF_046026435.1 Paraburkholderia sp. RL17-381-BIF-C
TGCGAATTCCGCCCATATCTTCGTGGGCGTGCAGATCAGAAATCGCAGCGAGTCGGCGCAGATCGCCGGCGCATTCGAAGCGCACGGGTTCGCCACAGTGGACCTCACTTTCGACGAACTCTCCAAGCAGCACATCCGCTACATGGTCGGCGGCCGCTCGCCCCTTGCGCACGACGAGCGGCTGTTCCGTTTTGAGTTTCCG
>NZ_JARESX010000289.1:0-202 GCF_046026435.1 Paraburkholderia sp. RL17-381-BIF-C
CGCGAACTCCGCCCATATCTTCGTGGGCGTGCAGATCAGGAATCGCAGCGAATCGGCGCAGATCGCCGGCGCATTCGAAGCGCACGGGTTCGCCACAGTGGACCTCACGTTCGACGAACTCTCCAAGCAGCACATCCGCTACATGGTGGGCGGCCGCTCGCCCCTTGCGCACGACGAGCGGCTGTTCCGCTTCGAGTTTCCC
>NZ_JARESX010000290.1:0-200 GCF_046026435.1 Paraburkholderia sp. RL17-381-BIF-C
AACCAGACGCTGATCGCGATCACGTCCGGTGCGAACATGAACTTCGACCGCATGCGCTTCGTGGCCGAACGTGCCGAAGTGGGTGAAGCGCGCGAAGCGGTGTTTGCCGTGACGATCCCCGAAGAGCGCGGCAGTTTCCGGCGTTTCTGCGAACTGGTGGGCACGCGCAGCGTCACCGAGTTCAACTATCGCATTGCGGA